>NZ_JBEXXN010000003.1:0-229750 GCF_040630445.1 Streptomyces sp. NPDC005805 | reverse complement strand
GTGTCGCAGGCGAGGAGGGCGGCCGCGCCGTCGGCGGAACCGCCCGCCATACCGCCGGCGACGGGGATGTCCTTGGCGATGTGCAGGTGGACCGCGGGCTCGATCCCGTGCCGGGCGGCGAGGAGTTCGGCGGCGCGGGCGGCGAGGTTGGTGCGGTCCAGCGGCACCTGGTCGGCGCCGGGGCCGGTGCAGGTGACCGCCAGCGTCCCGGCCGGGGTGGCGGTGACCTCGTCGTACAGGCCGACGGCGAGGAAGACGTTGGCGAGGTCGTGGTAGCCGTCGGGGCGGGCGCCACCGACGCCGAGCTGGACGTTGACCTTGGCCGGGACGCGTACCGTCACGCCCGCGCCCGTCGCCGTGCCGTCGCCCGTGCCGGCCGTGGTCTGTGCGCTCACTGCTTCGCCTCCGCGATCCGTGCGAACTCCTCCACCGTCAGGGCCTCGCCGCGCGCCTGGGGCGAGATCCCCGCCTTCACCAGCGCCTCCTCGGCCGCCGCCGGGGAACCGGCCCAGCCCGCGAGCGCGGCGCGCAGCGTCTTGCGCCGCTGCGCGAAGGCCGCGTCCACGACGGCGAAGACCTCGTCCTTGCTCGCGCTGGTCGCGAGCGGTTCGGCGCGGCGCACCAGGGAGACGAGGCCGGAGTCCACGTTGGGCGCGGGCCAGAAGACGTTCCGGCCGATGGCCCCTGCGCGCTTGACCTCGGCGTACCAGTTGGCCTTCACCGAGGGCACGCCGTACACCTTGTTGCCGGGCGCGGCGGCGAGCCGGTCCGCGACCTCGGCCTGCACCATCACCAGGGTGCGCTCGATGCTCGGGAAGCGGTCGAGCATGTGCAGCAGCACCGGGACGGCGACGTTGTACGGCAGGTTCGCGACGAGGGCGGTGGGCGGCGGCCCGGGCAGTTCCTGGACGTGCATCGCGTCGGAGTGCACGAGCGCGAAGCGGTCGGCCCGCCCGGGCAGCCGCGCGGCCACGGTCGCGGGGAGCGCGGCGGCGAGCACGTCGTCGATCTCGACGGCGACGACCCGGTCCGCGGCCTCCAGCAGCGCCAGGGTCAGCGAACCGAGCCCGGGGCCCACCTCGACGACCGTGTCGGAGGGCTCGACCCCGGCGGTGCGCACGATGCGGCGGACCGTGTTGGCGTCGATGACGAAGTTCTGACCTCGCTGCTTGGTGGGACGTACGCCCAGCGCGGCGGCCAGTTCGCGGATGTCGGCGGGGCCGAGCAGGGCGTCGGGATCAGTGGTGCTCACCGATACAGCCTACGGCCGTGGCGTGTGCGCGTACGCGCACGGGGCGGGGCCGGGGCCCGCGCCGACGGGGGGCGGCCCGCGGCCCGGGGCGGGCTCGCCCCCCGGGTCGGGCGCGGGGGCGGGGTGCGCCCGGGACTCGGGTACTCCCGCCCCGGCCCGGGGGCGGTTCCGGCCGGGGCAAGTCCCGGCCGGGTCGGGCGCGGGGGAGGCGAGGTCCGGGGTGGCGCGGGGGGTCAGTCCGCGCCCGCCTGGGCGCGCAGGCGGCGGAGCAGGCTCTCGACGGCGGTGCCGTCCGGGGCGTCCAGGGGCGGCAGGGCCAGCGGGCGGGCGCGGTGGATCTCGATCGCGTCGCCGTCGGCGAGGGCGGCGCCTGGGGAGGGGGCGACGGTGTCGTGGGAGGCGACGGTCACGGCCTCCTCCGCGAGGAGTTCGGCGACGTCGTCCGCGAAGGTGCGGACCGTGCGGGAGTCCCCGTCCACGGAGATCCGGACCGCCTTGTCATCGGCGACGAACGCGGTGGTGCCGCCCGCGAGCACAGCGACGACGAGGGCCCGCGAGACGAGCCGCCCGAGCCCGTCCGGCCCCTCGGGCCCGCCGCGCCGCCGCCGTCCGCCTCCGGTCGCGGGCGCCCGGCCCGCGCGGTGCCCGGCAACCCGGCCGCTCGCGGGCGACCCGGACGGATGGCCGGCCCCCTGGGCCGGGGCGGGCCTTCGGCCACCCGGGTCGGTTGGCGCGCCGACACCCCGGGCCGAGGACGGCCCGGGCTCCGGTCCGGACGGTAGCCGTCCGGGCCCCGCGACCAGGGCAGGCCCGGAGGAGTGGGCCGTCGCACCGACCGGGGTCGGTACGCGTCGGGGTTCCGGTCCGGCCCAAGGCGCCGCTGCGCGCCCGGGCACCGCGGCCGGTGCAGGCCCGGCATGACGGGGGCCGACAGGTGCGAAGGCACCCGGGGCGGTTGGCGCGCCGGCCCGGGCCGCGCGGCGCCCGGTTCCGGCGGCCGGGGTCGGGGCCGGCCCGGCCGAAGGCGGGCCGGGGACCCGGGCGGCAGGCGCCCCCACCCCCGCCCCGCTCACGTCGAGGTACGGCATCGTCGGCGCGTACGCGGTCGCGAGGCGCGTGTCCACCAGCGTCGGGGCCGGGGGCGGGACCGGGCCCGGGGGCGCGGGCCGCCGGGCGGGCCCCGGCACCCGGACCGCCACCGTCGGCTGCGCCGCCCGGTGGCGCCCCTGCGCGTCGCCCACTCCGCCCACGTTGCCCACGCCGTTCCGTCAGCCGGCTGATCCGGTCGCCCCGTTGGGCCCGGACAGTAGTCGACGGCCGGTCACTCTCCAAAGCGGCACGGACACGCACGGTTGCGAGGCGCGCCCCGCGCGCCCCCAACCCCGCCCCCGGGTCAGTAGTCGAACGCGCGCGCCGTGTTGGCCGCCACCGCCGCCGCGAGGGTGTCCTCGTCGAGGCCCTTGACCTCGGCCATGGCCCGCAGGGTGACGGGGATCAGATAGGGCGCGTTGGGCCGCCCCCGGTACGGCGCGGGCGTGAGGAACGGCGCGTCCGTCTCGACGAGGACGAGTTCCGCGGGCGCGACCGCGAGCGCGTCCCGCAGCGGCCGGGCGTTCTTGAAGGTCACGTTCCCCGCGAAGGACATGAAATAGCCCGCGGCCGCACAGATCTCGGCCATCTCCGCGTCGCCGGAATAGCAGTGGAAGACGGTGCGTTCCGGCGCACCTTCCTCCGCGAGAATGCGCAGCACATCCGCGTGCGCCTCCCGATCATGAATGACGAGCGCTTTTCCCCGGCGCTTGGCGATCTCGACATGCGCACGGAAGGAGCGTTCCTGGGCGGCGATTCCCTCCGGCCCGGTGCGGAAGAAGTCGAGCCCGGTCTCGCCCACGGCCTTCACCTCGTCGAGCGCGGCGAGCCGGTCGATCTCGGTGAGCGCGTCGTCCAGCGCCGCGTCCCCGCCCGCCTCGCGCGCCCCCTGCCGCGACCACCCTCCCCCAGGCCCAGGGGCCTGGGTGGTGCCCCCATGGTCGCCGAGGACGATCCGGGGCGCCTCGTTCGGGTGCAGCGCGACGGCCGCGTGCACCTGCCGGTGCGCGGCGGCCGTCTCGGCGGCCCAGCGGGAGCCCTTGAGGTCGCAGCCCACCTGGACGACGGTGGTGACACCGACGGCGGCGGCGCGGGCGAGCGCCTCCTCGACGGTGCCGTCCTGCATGTCCAGGTGGGTGTGGGAATCGGCGACCTCCACCCCGAGGGGCTCGGGCAGCGGAGGGGGTGCGGACTTCGAGCTCATGGGCGCGATCCTACGAGGCGCGCCGGACGCGCCGCTCACGCGCCCCGCACACCCCGCACGCCCCGAGCGCGCGGGTCACCTGCGGTGCTGGAAGGGGTGCAGGAGGTCGGAGAGGTGCCGCTGCCGGGGCGCCCCGGCAGTCGTATCACCCGACGACGCGTCGCCGCCCCCGGTCTCCTCGCCGCCCTGCCCGCTCTCCGCGCCCTGCGTGCCCTGCCCGCTCTCCGCGCCCTGCGCGCCCCGTGCGGTGCCCTGCCCGCCCTGCGCGTTCTGCGCCATGAGCGCCATCACGGACGAGACCCGGCCCGCCCGCATGATCCGCACGACGTGCCCGCCGCAGTTGAGGCAGGTGGGGCTGGACAAGGGGGACGGCACGCGCTGCCCGTCGGCCTTGTAGACGACGAACGCCTGCCCCCTGCCGTCGACATGGTGCTCGATCTCGTAGGACTGCTCCCAGCCGTGCCCGCAGCGCATGCAGGCGAACGAATACGCCTCGTGCACCACAGCGGTTCCGGTGGTGCCGGTGGTCTCGCTCATGCCAGCTCCTCTCCACTGTGTCCAGTGGACGCCTTTTCCGGCGGGAGCGCATCGGCGCCTGTCGATTAATGGTGCGGACTTGGGAATTTCCATGCACGAAAGGGCCAGGGCGCGGTCTGCGCTTTGCCTTTCACCATAGTCCTTTACGTCCCTTGCCGACTCAAGGGGCCTTTCGATCCGCGTTCTTTGCCGCCACGACGGCATCGAACACCTCGCGCTTGGGCAGGCCCGCCTCGGCGGCCACCGCCGCGATCGCCTCCTTGCGCCGCTCCCCCGCCTCCTCGCGCACCCGCACCCTGCGCACCAGTTCCCCGGCGTCCACCTCGCCGGGCGCCGGCTCGGGGGCGCCCTCCACGACGACGGTGATCTCGCCGCGCACGCCCTCGGCGGCCCAGGCGGCCAGTTCGCCGAGGCCGCCGCGCCGGACCTCCTCGTAGGTCTTGGTCAGCTCGCGGCAGACGGCGGCGCGCCGGTCCGCGCCGAAGACCTCGGCCATCGCGGCGAGGGTGTCGTCGAGGCGGTGCGGGGCCTCGAAGTAGACGAGGGTGCGGCGCTCGGAGGCGACCTCGCGCAGCCGGCCGAGGCGTTCGCCCGCCTTGCGGGGCAGGAAGCCCTCGAAGCAGAAGCGGTCCACGGGCAGCCCGGAGAGCGCGAGGGCGGTCAGCACGGCGGACGGCCCGGGGACGGCGGTGATCGGGACGTCCCGCTCCACGGCGGCGGCGACCAGCCGGTAGCCGGGGTCCGAGACGGACGGCATACCCGCGTCCGTCACCAGGAGCACCCGCGCGCCGCCGACCAGCGCGTCGACCAGTTCGGGGGTGCGGGCGGACTCGTTGCCCTCGAAGTAGGAGACGACCCGGCCGGTGGTCTGCACCCCGAGGGCCTGGGTGAGGCGGCGCAGGCGCCGGGTGTCCTCGGCGGCGACGACGTCCGCGCCCGCGAGTTCGGCGGCGAGCCGGGGCGGGGCGTCGGCGACGTCGCCGATGGGGGTGCCTGCGAGGACGAGGGTGCCGGGCTTGGAAGTCACCCGGCCATCCTCCCAGGCCCGTCCCGCGACGAGGCCACGTGCCCGTCCCGCCGCCGGGGCCCGCGCCCGCGTGCCCGAAGCGCCCGCCCGCCCCCGGAGCGACGCCCGCACCACCCCGCCCATCACCCGCCCACGCGTCCGTGCCCCGCCACGCGCCCCGCCCGCAGCCGCGTTCCCTACGATGGCGCGGTGACCAGTACCGCGCCACAGACCATCGAGGGCAGGGACGCCGGGCAGCCGCCGCCCGACCGGCTGCGCAGGCTGCGCCGCTTCGGCTACGCGGCGCCGCCCGTGACCGGCCTGCGCGACCGCCTCGTCCCGCCCTACACGCGCCCCACCCCCGCCTTCTGGCAGGTGTTCGGCGTCCGGCGCGGCGACGGGGACGTGCTGGCCGCGATCGCCGCGTGGGCGGGTCCGCTGCTGGTGGCGCTGGTCGCGGGTGTGCTGCGGTTCTGGAACCTGGGCAAGCCGCACGCGGTGATATTCGATGAGACGTACTACGCCAAGGACGCCTGGGCGCTGATCAACCAGGGGTACGAGGGGAGCTGGCCCAAGGACGTCGACAAGACGATTCTGCGGGACGGCTCGGCGGTGATGCCGCCCGTCGACCCCGGGTACGTGGTGCATCCGCCGGTCGGCAAGTGGGTCATCGGCATCGGTGAGAAGCTCTTCGACTTCACACCGTTCGGCTGGCGCTTCATGGTCGCGGTGCTCGGCACGCTCTCGGTGCTGATGCTCTGCCGGATCGGCCGCCGGCTGTTCCGCTCCACCTTCCTCGGCTGCCTCGCGGGGCTGCTCCTCGCCGTGGACGGTCTGCACTTCGTGATGAGCCGCACCGCGCTGCTCGACCTGGTGCTGATGTTCTTCGTGCTGGCCGCGTTCGGCGCGCTGCTGCTGGACCGGGACCGGACCCGGAAGCGGATGGCGGACGCGCTGCCGGTGGACGACGAGGGGGTGCTTCGCCCGGACGCGCGGATCGCGGAGTCCCTGCGGATGGGCTGGCGGCCCTGGCGGCTGGCGGCCGGCGTGCTGCTGGGCCTGGCGGCCGGCACCAAGTGGAACGGCCTGTTCGTCATGGCCGCGTTCTGTGTGATGAGCGTGCTGTGGGACGTCGGCATGCGCCGCACGGCGGGCGCGGTCCGCCCGTACGCGGCGGTGCTGCGCCGCGACCTCGTCCCGGCGTTCGTCTCGACGGTCCCGGTCGCGCTGGTCACGTACCTGGTGACGTGGACGGGGTGGATCGTCACCGACAAGGGCTACCACCGGCAGTGGGCGAGCACCGGCCCCGGCCGGGACAGCGCCTGGGGCTGGCTGTTCCCGGACTGGCTGCGCAGCCTGTGGCACTACGAGGCGCAGGTGCTGGACTTCCACGTCGGCCTGACGGACGGGCACACCTACGAGTCCAACCCGTGGAGCTGGCTGGTGATGGGCCGGCCCGTCTCGTACTACTACGAGGACGTGCAGCCCGGAAAGGGCGGCTGCCCGGCGGGCACGGTCGACAAGTGCGCGAGCGAGGTCCTGGCGCTGGGGACGCCGCTGCTGTGGTGGGCGGGGTGCTTCGCCCTCGCGTACGTCGCCTGGCGCTGGCTCTTCCGCCGCGACTGGCGCGCGGGCGCGATCCTGTGCGCGTTCCTGGCGGGCTGGGCGCCGTGGCTGCACTACCAGGAGCGCACGATCTTCGTGTTCTACGCGGTGGTGTTCGTGCCGTTCCTCTGCCTCGCGGTCGCCATGATGATCGGCGCGATCCTGGGCCCACCCGGCTCGGACGAACGCCGCCGGGCGGTGGGCGCGATCGGGGCGGGCGTGCTGGTGCTGCTGATCGTCTGGAACTTCATCTACTTCCACCCGATCTACACGGGCGCGCCGATCCCGCTGGACGACTGGCGCAACCGGATGTGGCTGGACACCTGGGTGTAGCGGGGGCGGCCCGACGAACCGGGGCGGCCCGGGGCTCACCGGGAGCACTTCACTTGTTGCGACAGTTTCGTTTATTGCGAATAATGAGTGGATGGCTGTCACCGTCGTACAGCAACGCCGACCGGGGAGCGCCTGATGACGAGAACCGACATCCGCCAGGAACAGCTACCGCCCGAGAGGACCCACGAGGCCAACCTGGCGTTGGAGCAGGTCCGCGGATATCTCGCACGCCACCGGGAAGCGACACGAATCCAGGTGACGGTCCAGGACGGCGGGGGCGAAGCGCTGGCCCTCCCCCGGGAAGCGGTCGAACTGCTCGCCACCGTGCTCGCCCACATGGCCGCAGGCCGCAGCGTGTCCGTGGTACCCCACAACGCCGAACTGACCACGCAGCAGGCGGCCGACCTGCTCAACGTCTCCCGGCCGTTCCTGATCGGGCTGCTGGAAGCGGGCGAGATCGAATTCCGCACCGTGGGCAAGCACCGGCGCGTCCTGGCGTCGTCCCTGCTCGCCTACAAACGTGATGACGACAGGAAGCGCCGGGAGGCCGCCGACGAGCTGACACAACTGGGCCAGCAGACGGGACTGATCTGACCCGTGGCATTCGTCGTCGTCTACGACGCCAATGTGCTCTACCCGAGCACCCTGCGCGACCTCCTCATCCGGATCGCCGCGGCAGGGCTGGTCCAGGCCAAGTGGACCGAGGCCATCCTGGACGAGACCTTCCGCAGCCTGGCCGCCAACCGCCCCGACATCGACCGGGCGGCGCTCGACCGCACCAGGCACCTCATGAAGAGGGCCGTGCGGGACTGCATGGTCAAGGGGTACGAGCCCCTCGTCGGAGCCCTCGACCTCCCCGACCCGGACGACCGGCACGTCCTCGCGGCAGCGGTACGTGCCCGGGCGCAGATGATCGTGACGTTCAACGTCAAGGACTTCCCTCAGGACAGGCTTGCCCCGTGGGATGTCGAGGCCGTTCATCCCGACGCCTTCATCGAGGCCCAGATCGGTCTCGACCCCGAACGGGTCTACGCGGCGGTCCATCAGATAGCCGACAGCTGGCGGAATCCCGCCGGCACGGTCGAGGACGTGCTCGACCACCTCGAACGGCAGGGGATGGTCGCCTCGGTCGCCGCGCTGCGTGCCCTCTGAGGCCGCGCCCCTCACCGGGACGCGTCCTCAAGGAGCTACCCGCTCAGACCTTGCCGCCGCAGATCACGTCGTACGGGCGCCCGATGGCCATCATCAGCTCCATGGGCTGGGTGGTCCCGGACGGGCAGTTCTCCTTGCCCTTGACCAGGTCCAGCACCTTGTACGCGTCCGCACCGGCGGAGGCGCAGGCGATCTCCTTCGCCGTGGCCGTCACGCAGTCGCCCTTGACGAGCTGCCCGCCGCCGGCGCCCGCGTCGCCGGGGTGGTCACCGGAGAGGTTCCGCCCGCAGACGGTGTTGGTGGGGATACCGCCGCCCTTGGAACTGCCGCCGTACGACACGGACACCTTGATGATCAGATCGGTCCCGGGCGGGCACTGCACGGAGTTGTCCAGGAACGCGCCGTCCTGGATCTCCAGCGCCTTGAACGTCGCCCCGGAGTCGTCGCAGTCGAACGCCTTGTACCCGTCGGGCGCGTTGTCGGGGTCGGGCCCACCGCAGTCCCCGACCTTCCACGGCCCGTCCTTGCCGCCGTCGCCCTTGTCCGCGGCGGGGGACGCGGAGGCCCCCGGCGGCGTGGACGAGGAGTCCTCCCCGAACAGCTTCGACGCCCCGTACCCGAGCCCGATGACCACCAACAGCACGACGACCGCCTGCAGACACCCCCCACGTCTCCTCGGCTGCGACGGAGGCGGCGGCGGGGGCGCGGCGGCGTGCGGGTTGCTCATGGGACGTCTCTCCTCGGCTGGGCCATGGGGTCGGCGGTGCGCGGTGCGCGGTGCGCGACACCGGGGACGCGCCATGGACACCTCATGGTTCCGCCGAGAGCCGACAGAACGCGGGGCCGTTCCTGTGACAGGGTGACCACCGTCCGTCCACCCACCTGGGGAAGCGAGGTGCGCCATGCGCGACGACTCCACCGGGCCCGACGCCGGCCCTCCGCCCGTGAAGGGTGCGCTGCGCCCGATCCGGCGGCTCGCCAACCGGCGCCTCTCCGCGGCGAACCGGTCGGCGGGCCGCTCGATGTGGACCGCGGACCTGGGCGACCGTCCGCTGACCGTCGCCGATCTCGACGTGCACGAAGCCCCCGCGTCCGCACCCGTGGCGCAGGCCCTCGGTCTCGCCGTGGGGGAACCGGTCGTCGTCCGCGACCGCCTCTACGTCGTCGAGGGCGAGCCGGTCCAGCTCGCGACCTCCTACCTCCCCGCCGCCCTCGTCCGGGACTCGGCCATCGCCCGCCCCGACACGGGCCCCGGTGGCGTCTGCGCCCGCCTGGCCGAACTGGGCCTGAGACCAGTCCGGTTCACGGAGGAACTGCGCGTCCGCCCGCCGAGCCGGACCGAGGCCACGCGTCTGCGACCGGGCCCGTCCGCTCCCGTACTGGAGATCTGCCGTACCGCGTTCACGGACGAGGGCCGCGCGGTGGAGTGGACGCGGATGGTGCTGGACCCCGCCGTGTTCGTCCTGGAGTACCAGCTCACCGACGCGTAGATGCCAGGGATTCAGTCGAGACCGTGGACCAGCCGGCCCGAACTCCGCGTCCCGGAGCCGGACTCCGAGGGCGGGCGGGGTCTGCAGCTCGTCGCCGCGCTCGCGCAGCGCTGGGCGGTCGGCGAGCGGTGCGGGCCGGGGAAGGCCGTACGGGCGGAAGTGCATGTACGCGAACCGGACAGCCGTGGCCGGAACGACGTCGGCCGCGTCCCGGTCGGATAACGGGGGCCCCGGGCGTCACGGGTGTCCCGTAGGGTGCGGCCGTACGCGCTTTCTTGAACGTGTTCACAGGGGAAACGGTCACGGCGGCGCGGCGCACGCACTCCGGGGAGGGGGCTGCACAGTCATGCGCAGTGGAGCGAAGGTCGCCGTCGTGGGCGGTGTGTTCGCCGTGGTGGCGACGGGTGTCGGGTACGCGGGGTGGAACCTCTACGAGGGGATGACCGGCGGCGGGGACGGGCAGGCGTCCACGCGGTCCGCCCCCGCGCCGAAGAAGACCGGGCCGCCGGACGCCGGGGAGGTCGAGGCGACCGCCAAGGACTTCCTCGCCGCGTGGGCCGCCGGGGACGGGCCGAAGGCCGCGCAGCTCACCAACAACGCCGTCGCCGCCGAGCCGCTGCTCACCGGGTACGCGGCGGAGGCCCACATCACCGAGGCGGTGATCACGCCCGGGCAGGCGACCGGCGCGGAGGTGCCGTTCACGGTGAAGGCGACCGTCGCCTACGAGGGCGTGCGCAAGCCCCTCACGTACTCCTCCTCGCTGACCGTCGTCCGCGGGCTCACCACCGGCCGGGCGCTGGTGGACTGGAAGCCGTCCGTGGTGCACCCGGAGCTCAGCGAGGGAACGTCACTGCGGACCTCCGAGTCGGCCGCGCCGCCGATCAAGGCCGTCGACCAGGACGGCGTCGAGCTGACGAAGGAGAAGTTCCCCTCCCTCGGCGGGGTCCTGGACGAGCTGCGGGAGAAGTACGGTGCCCAGGCCGGCGGCACCGCCGGCGTCGAGCTGGTGGTCACCGCCGCCGACGGCAGCCGGCCGGACGAGCCCCTGCTCACGCTCACCAAGGGCAAACCGGGCCGGCTCCAGACCTACCTGGACGCCGGGGTGCAGGCCGCCGCCGAGCAGGCGGTGAAGCGGTACGCCAGGGCGTCCGTCGTCGCCGTGGAGCCCAGCACCGGACGCATCCGGGCCGTCGCCAACAACCCGGCCGGCGGCTTCAACACCGCGCTCCAGGGCGGCCAGGCGCCCGGCTCCACGATGAAGATCGTGACGGCGGCGATGATGCTGGACCGGGGGCTGGTCAAGGGCGCGGACTCGCCCGTCGACTGCCCGCCGACCGTCACCTGGGAGCGCGAGTTCCAGAACCTCGACAAGTTCGAGGTCCCGAACGCGACGCTGCGCACCGCCTTCGCGCGCTCCTGCAACACCACCTTCATCAAGCCGGTGAAGCCGCTCGATGCGGCCTCCGGCACCGCGCTGGGCGAGACGGCGCGGAAGTACTTCGGCATCGGGCTGGAGTGGCGCTCCGGCGTGGTGACGCGGGACGGCTCCGTACCGGCCTCCACCGGCTCCGAGACCGCCGCGTCCTACATCGGCCAGGGCCGCATCCAGATGAACGCGCTCAACATGGCGTCCATCGCGGCCACCGTGAAGAACGGCGGCTTCCGCCAGCCGGTGATCGTGCCGCAGTCCCTCGACGACCGCGAACTGGCCACGGCGCAGCCGCTGCCGGCCGGGACGGCGGGCACCCTGCGGCAGCTGATGCAGGCGTCCGCGACCGGCAACGGGACGGGCGCCCGGGCGATGGCCTCCGTCGGCGGGGTGAAGGGCGCGAAGACCGGCTCGGCGGAGGTGGACGGCCAGGGCGACTCCAACGCCTGGTTCACCGGGTACGCGGGCGACCTCGCGGCGGCGGCCGTGGTGACCGCGGGCGGACGCGGCGGCGACGCGGCGGGCGACGCGGTGGCGACGGTCCTCCGGGCGCGGTGAGCCCGGCCGGGGCCCCGGCCCGTCCCGGCCCGGGCCCGGGGCCCCGCTCGTCCCGGCCCGCGAAACGGGTTCGCGTGGCCCGTACACCTACCACTAGCGTGCAGCCCATGACCACCCCCGACTCCCCCGCCGCCACCGCCGACGCCCACCCGCGCTTCGCCGCGGCCCTGCGCGAGCTGGGTCTCGACGTGGCCGTGCGGCGCTTTCCGGACGCGACCCGGACCGCGCGGCAGGCCGCCGACGCCATCGGCTGCGAGGTCGCCGAGATCGTGAAGTCCCTGGTCTTCGCGGCGGACGGCGAACCGGTCCTGGTCCTGGTGGACGGCGCGTCCCGGGTCGACGTGGAGCGGGTGCGCGCGGAGCTGGGCGCCGGGGAGGTCCGCCGGGCCGACGCGGACCTGGTGCGGGAGACGACCGGGTACGCGATCGGCGGCGTCCCGCCCTTCGGCCACCGCGTCCGCACCCGGGTGCTCGCCGACCGGGGGCTGCTGGAGCACCCCGTGGTGTGGGCGGCGGCCGGGACCCCGCACACCGTGTTCCCTCTCGACCCGGCGTCCCTGATCGCCCACGCGGGCGGGACGGTGGTGGACGTCCGCGAGCCCACCGCGTGACCCCGCTGGTCGCCGCCGCCGTCCTGGCCGCCGCGGTCACGCACGCCGGGTGGAACGCGCTCGCGCACCGCATCCGGGACCAGCTCGTCGCGTTCACCCTGATCGCGGGCGGGGCGGGGGCGCGTCGGGCCCGGGGCCGGGGCGGGCGGCCTCGCGGGTACGGGCCCGCCGTGCTGCGCCGGCACCCGCACCGGGCACCGGGGGACCCGGCCCGCCCCGGCGACGGCGTCCGGTTCGGCCCGGCGCCGGCGCCCCGTGAACCGGTCCGGCGCGCACGGCGTCCCTCCCCGCATGGGCAGCACGCAGAAGACCGACGGCACGGACGCCACCACGCCCGGGGAGCGGGAGGCGGCGGCCCCCGGCACCGCCCCGCGCGCCGCCGCCGGGGCGGAACGCACCCCCACGCCCGGACGCACCCCCGGCACGCGGCGCACCCCCAACGCCCCCGGCGCGAAGCGCACGCGCGCCCGCGCCGCCCTCGCGCGCTGGACCGGGCAGTTGCTCCGCTTCACGGTGCTGGAGGCCCGCTGCTGCGCCTTCGCCGTCGCGCTCGTCGGCGGTATCGCGGTGTCGGGGATGCTCCCCGCGCTGCCCGTCCCCCGCTACGACCTGCTCCTCCTCTACGGCATCGGCCTGACCGTCCTCGCCTGGCGCCTGGGCTGGGACAGCACCCGGGACATCGCCGTGATCGCCGCCTGCCACGCCATCGGGCTGCTCTTCGAGCTGGTCAAGGTGCGGATGGGCTCCTGGAGCTACCCCGAGGAGGCATGGACCAAGGTCGGCGGGGTCCCGCTCTACGGCGGCTTCCTCTACGCGGCCGTGGGCAGTTACGTCTGCCGTGCCTGGCGGCTCTTCGACCTGCGGCTGACCGGCTACCGCCCGCGCCTGATGGCGGTCCTCGCGGCGGCGGTCTACGTCAACTTCTTCAGCCACCACTGGCTGCCCGACGCCCGCTGGGTGCTCGCCGCCCTGCTGCTGGCGGCGACCGCGGGCACCTGGGTGCGGTTCCGGGTCGGCGGGGAGGACCACCGGATGCCGCTGGCGCTCTCCTTCGTGCTGATCGGTTTCTTCCTCTGGGTCGCCGAGAACGCGGCGACCTGGGCGGGCGCCTGGAGCTACCCGCACCAACTGGACGGCTGGGAGCCGGTGTCGGTGGCCAAGTTCGGCGCGTGGGCGCTGCTGATCTCGGTCACCTTCGTGCTGGTGGCACGGGGGCCGGGCCGGGCGCCCGGCCCGGTCACGGCAGGTCCCGGTCCCGGTCCGGGGCGGACGCTCGCTCCGCCGCCCGGTGGAAGCCCGTGTTGACCGCCAGCAGCCCGCCGTCGACCCGCAGGGTGGTGCCGGTGATCCAGGCCGCGTCCCGGGAGGCGAGGAAGGCGACGGCCGCCGCGATGTCCTCGGGCTCCCCGACCCGGCCCAGCGGGTAGACCTCGGCCAGCGCGTCGAGGACGTCCGCCCGCCCCTCCCAGGCGCGGGTGCGCACGGTCCCGGGGTTGACCTGGTTGACGCGCACCCCGCGCGGGGCCGCCTCGCCCGCCAGCGTCCGGGTCAGTGAGGCGAGCCCGGCCTTGGCGGCGCTGTAGGCGTGGCCGCCGAAGGACTGCTCGGCGTTGACGGACCCGATGTTCACGATCGCGCCCCGCCCGGCCGCGCCCCGCCCCGACGAACCCGGCCCACCGGACGCGCCCCGCCCCGGCGCACCCCGCCCCGACGTGCCCCGCTCCGGCGAGCCGCCCCCGGCCAGGTACGGCAGGGCGGCCCGCGCGCAGCGCATCGCGCCGCTGAGGCAGATGTCGATGTCCCGGGCCCAGCCCTCGTCGGGCAGGTCCTCGAACGGGCCCTGGTGGTCCAGCGCGGAGAGCGCGTTGTTGACGAGGACGTCCAGCGAGCCGAAGGTCCCGGCCGCGTACGCGACGGCCGCCTCGACCGAGGCCCGGTCCGCCACGTCCACGCGGTACGCCTCGGCGCCGTCGACCGCCTCGGCCGTCTCCTTCGCCGCGTCCGCGTCGATGTCGGCGACCAGCACCCGCGCGCCCTCCGCCGCGAGCCGTCGGACGGTGGCCGCGCCGATGCCGCGAGCCCCGCCCGTGACGATCGCCCCGTACCCCTCGAAACGCCTCACGCCCGCACCCCTGTCCTCGTGCCGTCGCCCGCCGCGCGCCCCGCGCGCCCCTCCCACCGGCCGGCCGGCGACCCGGGGTCACAGCGTGGAACGTACCGCGCGGATCAGCGCCTGCGCACGGGGGTCGGCGGTGACTCCCTTGCGCATCCCGTTGGTGACATAGCCGAGCGCGATGCCCGACTCCGGGTCGGCGAAGCCGAGGGAGCCGCCGCGGCCCGGGTGCCCGAAGGAGCCGGGGCCGAGCAGCGGGGCGGCGGGCCCGTGCAGCATGAAGCCCAGGCCGAAGCGGGTGGCGACGACGAGGACCCGGTCCGGCCCCGCGGACTCCTCGGTGCGGGCCAGGGTCAGCGTGGCGGGCGCGAAGAGCCGCGCGCCGCCGTCGACCTCGCCGATCGTGGCCGCGTAGAAGCGGGCCAGGGCGCGGGCGGTGGAGACCCCGCCGGAGGCGGGCAGGCCCGCGGCCCGGTACGCGGGGTCGTTCTCGTCCGGCAGCGGCTGGATCGCGGAGAAGGCCCGCCGGGTGAGCGAGTCCGCGTCCTCGTAGGCCGCCGCGACCGAGCGCTTGGGGCGCAGCCGCAGTCCGCCCCCGGCGGCGGGCGCGGGCTCGGCGACGGGGCCGATCCGGCCGACGCGGTGGGCCTCCTCGGCGGGCAGGCCCATCCAGAAGTCGAGCCCCAGCGGCCGGGCTATCTCCTCGGCGACCCAGCGGCCGATGGTCCGCCCGGTGACCCGGCGGACCAGTTCGCCCAGCAGCCAGCCGTAGGTGTGCGCGTGGTAGCCGTGCTCGGCGCCGGGCTCCCAGACCGGCGCCTGCGCGGCGAGGGCCGCCGGCCCGGAGACCCCGTCCAGGGCCTCGGCCGGGGTGAGCGGCCGGTCCAGGACGGGCAGCCCGGCCCGGTGCGAGAGGAGGTGGCGGACGAGGAGGCGTTCCTTCCCGGCCGCCTTGAACTCGGGCCAGTAGGTGCCGACGGGCGCGTCCAGGTCGATCTGGCCGCGCTGGTGGAGCAGGAGGACGACGGCGGCGGCGACGCCCTTGGTGGCGGAGCGGACGATCTGCGCGGTGTCCACGGCCCAGGGCTCGGCGCCGTCCACGTCCCGGGTGCCGGCCCACAGGTCGACGACCTTGCGGCCGTGCCGGTAGACGGCGACGGCCGCGCCGCGTTCGCCGCGCTGCTCGAAGTTGCGCACAAAGGCGTCGGCGACCGCCCCGTATCCTCCGGCCGCCGTACCCCGGACGTCCACCACGTCTGCTCCTTCGCTGCCGTCGCTCTCCCCCATGGTGCAACGCCCCCGGGGAACCTCCGCTTCCGGGGCGGGCGCACCCGGGCCCCCGCCCCCGGACGTCAGCTCAGCACGATGGAGACGTCGATGTTGTCCCGGACCGCGTTGGAGTACGGGCAGACCTGGTGAGCCGCCGAGACCAGGCGGGTGGCGAGGTCCTGGTCGACGAGCGGCAGGGAGACGCTGAGCGCGACGGCCAGCCCGTAGCCGCGCGCGTCGTTGGGGCCGATGCCGACCTTGGCGGCGACGGTGGACCCACTGAGGTCGAGTCCGGCGCGGCGGCCCACGAGGACCAGGGCGTTGTGGAAGCAGGCGCTGTACCCGGCGGCGAAGAGCTGCTCGGGGTTGGTGCCGTCGCCGTCCCCGCCGAGGGCGACCGGCATCGCGACCCGCAGGTCGATCTGCCCGTCGTGGCTGGTGACATACCCCTCCCGCCCGCCGTGCGCGGTCGCCTCCGCCACATAGACGATGGTGGTGGGCCGGGTGCCGAGGATGTCCGGGTCGGTGTCGATCTGCTCGCTGTCGGTCCGCTCGCTCACGCGCCTCCCTCCGCCGTCGCGGCCTCCGCCAGCCGCCGAAGTTCGGTGCGCAGCCGGGCGATCTCCTCGCCCCCGAGCCCGGTGCTGCGCATCAGCCCGGCCGGGACGCACTCCGCCCGCCCGCGCAGCGCCGCGCCCTCCTCGGTGAGGACCAGCCGCACCGAGCGCTCGTCGGCCACCGAGCGTTCCCGCCGCACCAGCCCGGCCGACTCCAGCCGCTTGAGCAGCGGCGAGACCGTCCCGTAGTCCAGGCGGAGCGCGGCGGTGAGTTCCTTGACGGGCACCTCGCCGCGTTCCCAGAGGACGAGCATCGCCAGGTACTGGGGGTAGGTGAGGCCCAGTTCGGCGAGGAGCGGCCGGTAGGCGGCGGTCACCGCGCGCTGGGCCGCGTACAGGGCGAAGCAGAGCTGGTCGTCGAGGAGCAGGGAGACAGGCTCCCCCGCCGTCGTCCGGTCGTCAGTCACCCGCCCATTCTCACGGACCGGCCGACCGCCCGTTCTCGGGGCCGACCGACCGCCCGTGCTCAGGGACCGGTCGCCGGGGTCGGCACGGACCGGGGGTCGAAGCCGAACGGCAGCTCCAGCCGGTGCGCCCGCATCAGCTCGGCGTCGCAGAGGAGTTCACCGGTCGGGCCGTCCGCCGCGATCACGCCCTCGCTGAGGACGACCGCGCGGGGGCACAGCTCCAGGGCGTACGGGAGGTCGTGGGTGACCATCAGCACGGTGACGTCCAAGGCCCGCAGGATGTCGGCCAGTTCGCGCCGGGAGGCCGGGTCCAGGTTGGACGAGGGCTCGTCCAGGACCAGGATCTCCGGTTCCATCACCAGCACCGTCGCCACCGCCACCCGGCGGCGCTGCCCGAAGGAGAGGTGGTGCGGGGGCCGGTCGGCGAACTCCGCCATGCCGACCCGGTCCAGCGCGGACATGACCCGCTTCTCCAGCTCCGCCCCGCGCAGCCCGCCCGCCGCCGGCCCGAAGGCGACGTCCTCGCGGACGGTGGGCATGAAGAGCTGGTCGTCCGGGTCCTGGAAGACGATGCCGACCCGGCGGCGGATCTCGGCGAGGTGGCGGCGCTCGACGGGCAGCCCGGCGACGGCGACCGTGCCGACCCCGCCGCTCAGGATGCCGTTGAGGTGGAGGACGAGGGTGGTCTTGCCCGCGCCGTTCGGGCCGAGGAGGGCGACCCGCTCGCCCCGCGCCACGGTGAGGTCGACCCCGAACAGGGCCTGGTGCCCGTCGGGATAGGCGTAGGCGAGGCCCCGCACCTCCAGCGAGGGCGGGGCGGCGGGGTCCCGGGGCGGCGGCGCGGGCTCATGCGTCGGTTCGTGGGTCACAGGGTCCATCCCAGCAGACAGACCACCAGGGCGAGGGCGGGCAGCACGGCCGCGTGCGTCCACTGGGCCCGGCTCGCCCCCGCCTCGTCGAGCAGTGGCATCGCGCCGGTGTAGCCGCGGCTGACCATCGCGAGGTGCACCCGCTCACCGCGCTCGTAGCTGCGGATGAACAGCGCCCCGGCCGACTTGGCGAGCACGCCCCAGTGCCGGACGCCCCGCGCCTCGAAGCCGCGCGAGCGGCGGGCGACGGACATCCGGCGCAGCTCGCCGGCGATCACGTCCCCGTAGCGAATCATGAACGAGACGATCTGGACCAGCAGGGACGGCAGCCGCAGCCGCTGGAGGCCGGCGACCACGGAACGCAGTTCGGTGGTGGAGGCCAGCAGCACGGAGGCGGCGACGCCGAGGGTGCCCTTGGCCAGGATGTTCCACGCGCCCCACAGCCCGGGCACACTCAGCGCCACGCCCAGCACCTCGGTCCGCTCCCCGGGCACCACGAACGGCATCAGCAGGGCGAAGGCGACGAAGGGCACCTCCACCAGCATCCGCTTCAGCAGATGGCCGGGCGGGACGCGGGCGAGCACGGCCACCCCCGCGAGCAGCGCCGCGTACAGGCCGAAGGCCCAGACCGCCTCGCGCGGGGTGGAGACGACGATCAGCACGAAGCACAGGACGGCGACGAGCTTGCAGTGCGCGGGGAGCCGGTGCACGGGCGAGTCCCGTGGCACATGGAGGGCGTGCGCGTGCCCGGCTCCCATGGTCAGGCGGAGCTTCCGGCGGTGTCCCGGTCGCCGCCGCCCGTGCTTCCGGCGCCGTCCCCGGAGCCGGTCCGGCGGCGGCGCACCGCATAGAAGACGCCGGTGCCGACGACGACGGTCGCGCCGACGCCGATCACCCCGGCGAGGCCGCCGGAGAGGCGCGCGTTGGTGATGTCCGCGACCCCGTAGTCGGCGAGGGGCGAGTCGGCGGTGTGGTGCTCCTCGACGGACTTGTCGAAGCCCTTGTCGGAGGCGACCCGCTCCAGGCCGTCCGGGTTGGCGGAGGCGTAGAAGGAGACGAAGCCGGCCAGGACCAGGGAGGCGACGAGGCCGCCGATCCAGACCCTGCGGGGCGAGCGGGCGGGCGCCGGGGCGGGCTCGGCGGCCGGGGCGTCGACCAGTTCCCCGCCGACGCGCAGCTTCAGCGGGGCGGCCAGTCCTCGGGCGCCGTAGACCAGGTCGGGCCGGACGGCGAGGACGGCGCTCACGGTCAGCGCGGTGATCAGCGCCTCCCCGATCCCGATGAGGACGTGCACCCCGACCATGGCGGCGAGCACCGAGCCGAGCGGGACCTCGGTGACCCCGCCGAGCGCGTAGAGCAGCACGAAGGCCGCCGCCGAGGCGGGCACGGAGAGCAGGGCCGCGACGAAGGAGGCGACGACCACGGAGCGCCGGGTGCGCGGCAGCAGGGCGGTCAGGCCGCGGAAGACGCCCCAGGCGACGAGCACGGTGACGATGCCCATGAGCACGATGTTCACGCCGAGGGCGGTGAGCCCGCCGTCGGCGAAGAGGACGCCCTGCATCAGCAGCACGACGGAGACGCAGAGGACCCCGGTGTACGGGCCGACCAGGATCGCCGCGAGGGCACCGCCGAGGAGGTGTCCGCTGGTGCCGGCGGCGACCGGGAAGTTGAGCATCTGCACCGCGAAGACGAAGGCGGCGACCAGGCCGGCGAGGGGTGCGGTGCGTTCGCCGCCGATCGGCCCGGCCCGCTCCCCGCCCAGCTCGCGGCGGGCGCCGCGGAGGCTCACGGCGACGGCGCCGGCGGCGACCACGCCGGCCGCCACCGAGACCGGTGCGTCGATGAATCCGTCGGGGACATGCATGTGCGCCTCCGCTCCGGACAGAAGTACAACCGTCCAATGATAGAGACCTGTTGCGAAGGACTCGCAAGAGCGCAGAGGTCACAAATGAACATGCCCCTCAGCAGAGGGTCGAGCACTCCGCACAAAATATGGGACATTAGAGGACAAAGCAGACGAGTGTGAGGAGCCGGTCGATGTCCCCCGCCGTCACAGAGCACGCCCGAGGTCGGATCGTCACCGACGCTCCCCAGCACCGCGCCGTCCGGGTCTCCCTCCGCTACGACCCGGTCGCGGACCCGCAGTCCGTCTGCTTCGCGTTCCCGAGCGGCCGGGAGTGGACCTTCCCCCGCGAGCTGCTGGAGACCGGGCTGAAGGCCCCGGTCCGGCGCGGGGAGGTGGAGGTCTGGCCGTGCGGCCGGGTGCAGACGGTCGTCGAGTTCCACACGAGCGACGGCGTCGCCGTGGTCCAGTTCGACGCGAAGACCCTGAAGCGCTTCCTCCGCCACACCTACGCGGTGACGGCCACCGCCCCCTCGCGCTGAGCGCCCCGCCCGCGCCGCGCACCACCCCCTCGCGCTGAGCGCCCCCGGGGCCCGGTCGAGGCCCCCGAACACGACGGCGGCCGTTTCCGCACGGACCTCACGGTCTGCACGGAAACGGCCTTCTCCGTACGCGGCGGCCCCCGTCCCCACGGTGCCGCCGCGTCGCCCGGGAGCTCGCTCCTCCGGCCCGGGACGGACCGCGTGGTCCGCCCGGAGCCGGCCCCCCACGGCCTGCCGGTCCGCCGGGGACTCCCGGAGTCCAGGGGTGCGGGCCGGACGGACCGGCCCGTACCCGGGTGGGGTCAGACGCGGACCAGTTCCCGGTCCTCGTCGGGCTCGTCGGAGCCGGCGTCGCCGGGCTCCGCCTTGTGGAGCTTGTCGCCCTCCACGTCCAGGTCCGGCAGGACCCGGTCCAGCCAGCGCGGCAGCCACCACGCCTTGCGG
Organism: Streptomyces sp. NPDC005805; assembly: GCF_040630445.1. Lineage (NCBI taxonomy): Bacteria > Bacillati > Actinomycetota > Actinomycetes > Kitasatosporales > Streptomycetaceae > Streptomyces > Streptomyces sp. NPDC005805. The sequence goes on along the minus strand of NZ_JBEXXN010000003.1, from coordinate 209,380 downwards.
CCGAGCAGCGCCAGCACCGCCGGCACGATCGCCATCCGGACCACGAAGGCGTCGAAGACCACCGCGATCGCGAGACCGAAGCCGATCATCTTGATCATCTGCTCGCTGGAGCCGATGAAGCCCGCGAACACCGCGATCATGATGACCGCCGCGGCCGCGACCACCCGGGCCCCGTGGCGGAAGCCGGTGACGATCGCCTCGCCGGGCCGCTGGCCGTGGACGTACGCCTCGCGCATCCGCGTCACCAGGAAGACCTCGTAGTCCATGGCGAGACCGAAGACCACACCGATCATGAAGATCGGCATCATCGACATGATCGGACCGGTCTGCTCGACGCCGAACACCGAGCCGAGCCAGCCCCACTGGAAGACCGCCACGACCGCGCCGAGCGCGGCGACCACCGAGAGCAGGAAGCCGAGGGCGGCCTTCAGCGGCACCAGCACCGAGCGGAACACGACCATCAGCAGCAGGAACGCCAGGCCCACCACGAGCGCCAGGTAGGGCAGCAGGGCGTCGTTCATCTTCTGCGAGAAGTCGGTGTTCATCGCGGTCGCGCCGGTGACGTAGACGTTGTCGCCGCTCTTGTCCCGGATCTCGTGGACCAGGTCCTCGGTCTCCACCGAGGACGGGCGGTCCTTCGGGACCACGGTGATCATCGAGGTGTCGCCGGCCTTGTTCGGGGTCGGCGGGGTGACCGCGGCGACACCCTCCATGTCCTTGACGGTCTCCACCGTGCGGTCGGCCTCGGCCTTGTCGCCGTCGACGACGACCAACAGCGGGCCGTTGAAGCCGGGGCCGAAGCCGTCGGACAGCAGGTCGTACGCCTTGCGCTGGGTGGTGCTGACCGGCTGGGAGCCGTCGTCGGGCAGGCCGACCTCCAGCGAGGCGGCCGGCACCGCGATCGCGCCGAGGCCGACCACGCCGACGAGCAGCACGGCGACCGGGCGGCGGAGCACGAACCGGGCCCAGCGGGTACCGGCGTTGGGCTTGTCGGAGACCTGCTTGCCCTTGCGGACCTTGCGGCCGACGACCTTGTCCCCGGCGAAGCCGAGCAGCGCCGGGATCAGGCTGAGGGCGATCAGGACGGCGATGACCACGGTGCCGGCGGCGGCGAAGCCCATCTTGGTGAGCATCGGGATGTTGACCACCGCGAGGCCCACCAGGGCGATGACCACGGTCAGACCGGCGAAGACCACGGCCGATCCGGCGGTGCCGACGGCCCGCCCGGCTGCCTCCTCCTTCTCCCGGCCCTCGGCCAGTTCGGCGCGGTAGCGGGAGACGATGAACAGCGCGTAGTCGATGCCGACCGCGAGGCCGATCATCATCGCGAGGGTCGAGGTGGTGGTGCCGAGGTCCAGCACGTTCGCCAGCGCGGTGATCGTGGAGATGCCTATGCCGACGCCGATGATGGCGGTCAGCAGCGGCAGCCCGGCGGCGACCAGCGAGCCGAAGGTGATCACCAGGACGATCCCGGCGACGATGACGCCGATGATCTCGCCCGCGCCGGTGTGGGGCATGGCCTGGAGCGCGTCGCCGCCGATCTCGACCGTCAGCCCGTCCGCCCGGGCCCCCTCACCGGTCTTCGTCAGCGCGTCACGGGTCTTGTCGGTCAGCTCCATGGAGTTGACCTTGTAGGTGACGGAGACGTACGCGGTCGAGCCGTCCTGCGAGACGGCCTTGACCGCGTAGGGGTCGGTGACCTGGGCGATCTGGTCGGAGCCGGACTTCAGCGCGGCGACCGCGTCGGTGACCTCGGCCTTCGGGCCGGCGTCGGTCATCTTCTGCCCCTCGGGGGCCTTGAAGACGACCCGGGCGGTGGCTCCGTCGGCGCTGCCGCCGGGGAACCGTTCCTCCAGCAGGTCGAAGGCGCGCTGCGCCTCGGTGCCGGGGATCGAGAAGGACGAGGAGGTGGCGGCGGGCGCCATGGCCGCGCCGGTGCCGGCGATCGCCAGCAGGGCCACCCACAGCAGGGCGACGAGTCGGCGGCGCCGGAACGCCAGCCGGCCGAGTTTGTAGAGGAACGAGGCCACGAGGGCTACTCCCGTGTGTGAGGTGAACAGGGCAGGGGGAGCCGGCCCGACGACGAGAGCGGCGCGTCAGGTGCTGCGGGTGCGTGGTGCCTGGTGCTTCGGGGAAGCGGACTTGCGGGATCCGGGGACGGTGCGGAGACGGGGAGCTCCGCGGCACCGGAGGCGGGGACGGGCACTCCGGGTGCTGTCCGGAGCGGGGTGCTCCGGGGCCGGAGCGGGGAGACTCCGGAGGTTCGGTGGATCAGGGGTGGATCAGGTGTGCAGGACGGGCAGGACGACGGCGTCCAGGTACTCGCTCAGGAAGGCGCGGTCGGGGATCCGGTCCTCGATGAGTTCGCGGGTGACGAACGCGCCGATGAGCATATGGACGACATAGGGCAGAGCCGGGTGGTCCGGGCGGACCTCGCCCCGCTCGACCGCTCTGCGCAGCACCGCTTCCAGCCCGGTCATCTCGGGCTCGACCAGCAGCTCGCGCAGCGCCTGGTGGAGGTCGGGTGACGTGTGGACGGCCTGGAAGAGGCCCCGCATCAGGGCGGAGTCCTTCTCCATCTGGCAGTCGTCCGTGCGCTCGATCATCGCCTCGAAGTCCCCGCGCAGGGACCCGGTGTCGATGTCGGCCGCATGGACGGGCTTGCTGTGCCGCATGGCCTTGACGACCAGTTCGGCCTTGCTCCCCCACTGGCGGTAGAGGGTGGCCTTGCTGGCCCGCGTCCGGGCGGCGACGGCGTCCATGGTGAGGGCGTCGTAGCCGACCTCGCGCAGCAGGTCGAGCACGGCGTCGTACAGCTCCGCCTCGCGTTCGGGGGTGAGCCGGCTGCGTGGTGTCGTCATGCCGCCTCCTCACGTCCCGGGCGCGGACGCCAACTGAACGAAACCGTTTCGTACACGACGGTAGCCCATCCCTCCCGCGAAACGAAACCGTTTCGCTTGTGGACTGGGTCACGCCCGGGGCCCGGCGGCGGGACACGCCGCGAGTTGCCGCGCCCCGGGCACCCGGAAAGCATTGGGGGGTGAGTGACGACGCCGCGTATCTCCGCTTCCCGCATCTGCACGAGGACCTGCTGTGCTTCGCCGCCGAGGACGATCTGTGGGTCGCCCCCCTGGTCCCGGAAGGGCAGCGGCCCGGCCGCGCCTGGCGGTTGACGGTGGACCGCACCCGGGTGGGCCATCCCCGCTTCTCCCCCGACGGCACCGGCATCGCCTACACGAACTGGCGCAGCCTCGACCCCGAGGTCCACCTGGTGCCGGTGGACGGCGGACCGGCGACCCGGCTCAGCTACTGGGGCTCCACCGACACCCGGGTCTGCGGCTGGACGCCCGACGGCCAGATCCTCGCGGTCTCCTCGCACGGCCAGCCCTTCTCGTACTTCTCCTGGGCCTACAGCCTCCCCGTGGACGGCGCCCCCGGCGGGCGGCTGCCCTGGGGCCCGGTCGCGGACATCGCCGTGACGGACGTGGCCGAGGGCCCCTCCCAGGCCGGCGGCGCCGGCTGCGAGCGGCGCACCCTGCTGCTGACCGGCAAGCCGCCGCACGAGCCGGCCGCCTGGAAGCGCTACCGCGGCGGTGCGATGGGCCGGCTCTGGCTGCACGGCGAACGGCTGCTGCCCGATCTGGACGGGCACCTCGACTCCCCGATGTTCGTCCGGGGGCCGGGCGCGGACCGCTGGGCGCCCGAGGAGGGCGGCCGGATCGCCTTCCTCTCGGACCACCAGGGCGTCGGCAACCTCTACTCCTGCCTCCCCGACGGCACCGACCTGCGCCGCCACACCGACCACGACGCCTTCTACGCCCGCCACGCCTCCAGCGACGGCCGCCGGGTCGTCTACCAGTGCGCCGGCGACCTGTGGATCGTCGACGCGCTCACCCCCGACTCCGAGCCCCGGAAGCTGGAGGTCCGCCTCGGCGGGCAGCGCGCCGGGCGCCGCCCGTACCAGGTCCCGGCGGCCGGGAACGTGGACGCGCTCTCGGTCGACGAGACCGGCCGGGCCAGCGCCGTCGGGGTGCGCGGCAGCCTGTACTGGCTCACCCACCGCGACGGCCCCGCCCGCACCATCGCGGACACCCCCGGCGTCCGGGTCCGGCTGCCCGAGATGCTGGGCAGCGGCGGCCAGGTCGCCTATGTCACCGACGCGGGCGGCGAGGACGCGATCGAGATCGCCTCCCTGCCCCGGGCCACCGGCGACCGGCCCGCCCGCCGCCTCGCCCAGGGCGCACTGGGCCGGGTCCTGGAGCTGGTCCCGGACCCGGACGGGGAGCGGATCGCGGTGGCCGCGCACGACGGGCGGCTCCTCCTGGTCGACGCGGACGAGGAGGGCACCGGCGAGGTGACCGAGCTGATCCGCTCGGTCAACGGCCCGGTCCGCGACCTGGCGTTCTCCCCCGACGGCGGCTGGCTGACCTGGTCCCACCCGGGCATCGGCCGCTCCCTGCGCCAGATCAAGATGGCCCGGATCGCGGACCGTACGATCGTGGACGTCACCAACGGCCGCTTCGAGGACGAGAACCCGGTCTTCACCAGCGACGGCCGCTATCTCGCCTTCCTCTCCTGGCGCGGCTTCGACCCGGTGTACGACGTGCACACCGGCGACCTCTCCTTCCCGCTCGGCTGCCGCCCGTACCTGGTGCCGCTGTCCTCGGCGACCCCGTCCCCGTTCGCGCTCACCCCGGAGGGGCGTCCGGCGGCGGGCGGTCTCGATCCGCTCGGCGGCGGGGAGGCCGGGGACGGGACGGTGATGGTGGAGACCGAGGGGCTGGAGAGCCGGGTGGTGCCGTTCCCGGTCGCCGCGTCCAAGTACTCGGCGCTGCACCCGGTGAGCGGCGGCGGGCTGGTGTGGCTGCGCTGGCCGATCTCGGGCGCGCTGGGCGAGACCTTCGCCAACCCGGCGGACACCTCCGGGCGTCCGACACTGGAGCACTTCGACCTGGCCAAGGCGCGCAAGTCCGAACTCGTCGACCATCTGGACTGGTTCGCGGTCAGCGGCGACGGCAGCCGGCTGGTCGTGGTGGACGAGGGCGAGCTGCGCGCGGTGCCCGCCACCGAGTCCGGCGACAGCGACTCCACCGTCTATCTGGACATGCGCCGCATCCTGCACGAGGTGGACCCGCCCGCCGAGTGGCGCGGGGCCTTCGACGAGGCGGGCCGCATCATCCGCGCCTACTTCTGGGACCCGGACATGTGCGGGATCGACTGGGACGGGGTGCTCGCCCAGTACCGTCCGCTGGTCGAACGGGTCGCCTCCCCCGACGAGTTCGCCGATCTGCTGCGGGAGGTCATGGGCGAACTGGGCACCTCCCACGCCTATGTCACCGCCGGGCGGCGCAACGAGGGGCCGGCCCACTACCAGCGGGCGATGGGCCTGCTCGGCGCCAACCTGGTCTGCCGGGACGGGACGTGGGTGGTGAAGCGCATCCTGCCCGGCGAGTCCTCCGACTCCAAGGCGCGCTCCCCGCTGGCCGGCACGGGCATCCGCGAGGGCGCGGTGCTCACCCATGTCGACGGCCGCCCGGTGGACCCGGTCGCCGGGCCGTACCCGATGCTCGCGGCGGCGGGCGGCACCACGGTGGAGCTGACCTTCCTCCCGGCGGAGGCGGGCGGGGGCGCGGCCGCGGGCGAGGGCGACGCCGGGGGCTCCGGCGCGCGGCCGCGCCGGGTGGCCGTGGTGCCCCTGATCGACGAACGCCCACTGCGCTACCAGGACTGGGTGGCCAAGCGGCGGGACGTGGTCCGGGAGCTGAGCGGCGGCAAGTGCGGCTATCTGCACATCCCCGACATGGGCGGCTCGGGCTGGGCGCAGTTCAACCGCGATCTGCGCCTGGAGGTCTCCCGCCCGGCCCTGATCGTGGACGTACGCGGCAACGCGGGCGGCCACATCAGCGAGCTGGTGATCGAGAAGCTGACCCGGAAGATCCTCGGCTGGGACCTCACCCGGGACGCCCAGCCGGTCAGTTACGCCTCCAACGCGCCGCGCGGCCCGGTGGTGGCCATCGCCGACGAGGCGACCTCCTCCGACGGCGACATGATCACGGCGGCGTTCAAACTCCTGGGCCTCGGACCGGTGGTGGGCACCCGGACCTGGGGCGGGGTGGTCGGCATGACGGGCCGCCACCGGCTGATCGACGGCACGGTGATCACGGTGCCGATGAACGCGGCCTGGTTCGACGCGTACGGCTGGTCCGTGGAGAACCACGGCGTGGAACCGGACCTGGACGCGCTGCGCACCCCGCTGGACTGGGCGGAGGGGCGGCACACGGACATGGACGACGCGATCCGGCTGGCGCTGGACCTGCTGCGGTCCAGCCCCGCGGCGGAGCCCCCGGACCACTCGGCGGTCCCGGACCTCCGCCGCCCGAAACTGCCCCCGCGCGACTGACGGGGGCCGGTGCGCGAGACCCGGTCCAGGGGACGCGGGTGCCGATGCGCGGGCCCGGGCCGGGGGCGCGGGGGCCGATGCGCGGGACCGGGCGCACGGCCCGGGCCCTCCCCCGGTGCGCGGGGACCCGCCCCCGTCCGGACCGTCAGGCGGGCGCGTCCGCCGGACGCTCCGCCTCGTCGGCGGCGCCGCCCGCCCCCACCAGCCCGGTCGAGACGGTGGCCAGCCGCGGCTCGAAGCGGCGCATCTCCCGCTGCCCCACCGTCGCGATGATCCCCGGCAGATAGCCGCGCACCGACTGCATCCCGCGCAGCCACCACTGGGCGTACACATGCGCCGAGCGCCGCTCGATGCCGGCGACGATCCGGTCCACGGCCGGGCCGAGCGGGTACGTCCGGTTCGACGGCCACGGCAGCCGCTGCCGCAGCTCGCGCATCACGTCGTCCTGGTCCGCGCCGCGCACCATGTCCGTGTCCGTCCAGGACAGGTAGCCGACGCCGACCTTCACGCCCCGGTAGCCGACCTCGGCGCGCAGGCTGTGCGCGAACGCCTCCACGCCCGACTTGGAGGCGCAGTACGCGGACATCATCGGCGCGGGCGTGATCGCGGCGAGGGAGGCTATCTGGAGGAAGTAGCCGCGGCTCTCCAGCAGGACCGGCAGGAACGCCCGTCCGGTCACCGCGCTGCCGATCAGATTGACCTCGATCACCCGCCGCCACGCCACCGGGTCGGAGTCGAGGAACGGGCCCCCGGCCGCCACGCCCGCGTTGGCGACCACGATGTCCACCTTGCCGAAGCGCTCCTTCACCTCCCGCGCGACCCGCGCCATGGCCTCGTGGTCGGTGACGTCCGCGTGCCAGTGGTCGCAGTCGCTGTGCAGCCGGGACGCGACCTTCTTCAGCTCGTCCGGCTCCAGGCCGACCAGCGCCACCTTGGCGCCGCGCGCCGAGAGCTTGCGGGCCAGGAGTTCGCCGACGCCGCGCGCGGCGCCCGTGACGACCGCGACCTGCCCGTCGAGGCTCTGCCTGCTCATGCTGCCTCCTCCTCGGCCGGCGCCCCGCCGGCCCTCGTCGTCCCCGGCGCGCCGCCGGACACCCGTTGCCCCGGTACCGGAGCCGCCGCCCCGGCGGGGTCCGTGCCGGAGTCCGTGTCGCCGGCCGCCGACAGCCCTGCCACGCCCACGAGTTCGCGGATCTTCGCGGTGACCGCCTCCGGCGCCTCGACCGGGGTCATGTGCCCCATGCCCGCCAGCTCGACGAGTTCCCGGCACTGCGGGAGGTCGAGGGCGAGCCGCTTGGCGTGCACCAGCGGGGTCAGCCGGTCGACCGTCCCGGCCAGGACGATCACGGGCAGGTCGAGCTTGCGCACGCCCTCGTCCAGGTCGAGTTCGCCGAGCACCTGCGACCAGGCCACCCGGGCCCGGCGCGGGCAGGCGTGCACGATGCGGGCACAGGCGTCGACCCGCTCCGGCGCCGAACCGGGCCCCATCGTGGCGTACTTGAGGACGGCACGGGAGATCGGTGTGACCGGACCCAGCGGCGCCCTGGCACCGAGGACCAGATGGGTGAGCCGGCTGCGCAGGGGGCCCGGCCGCAGCGGCACCACCAGCGACTCGTCGGCCAGCCGGGCGCTGCCGGTGCTGCACAGCAGCACGGCGGCGGCGTGTTCGCGGAACGCGGGGCGGGCCGCAGCGGCCATGATCGTCATTCCGCCCATGGAGTGGCCCGCGACCACGGCCCGTTCGCCCGGTGCGAGGACGGTCCGGAGCACCGCCTCCAGGTCGTCCGCGAGCCGTTCGGTGCCGACCTCGGCCGCCGGGGTGCGGCCGTGGCCGCGCTGGTCGTAGGCGACCACCCGGTGGTCGACCGCGAGGTCCCGGATCTGCGCCGCCCAGAAGTGGGTGGAGCAGGTCCAGCCGTGCGCGAGGACCACGGTCGGGGCGCCCTCGGGGCCGTGCACCTCGACGTGGAGGTGCGAGCCGTCGGCGGAGACGGCGGTCAGCTCGTGCGCGGGGACGGGCGGCGCCCCCGCCCGCTTCAGCAGCCTGCTCATGCCACGGCCTCCTTGTCCGCCCGGCCGGCCTTGCCCGTCGCGACCGTGGTCCCGGGGACCGCGGCCGGGACGGCGGCGGGGCGGGGCCGGCGCACGACCTCGTACTCGGACAGGTCCACCCGCCGGGTGGCGTTGCGGAACTCGGTCGTCGTCCCCGGCCAGATCGTGGTGTTGCGCCCGCTCGCGTCCAGGTACCAGCTGGTGCAGCCACCGGTGTTCCAGACCGTGCGCTTCATGCGCTCCTGCACCCGCCGGTTCCACGCGTGCACGGCCGACGCCCGGGCGGAGAGCACGCTGTTCTCGCCGAGGACGGTCAACTGGCGCAGGTAGTCGGCCATGTAGTTCAGCTGGGACTCGATCATCAGGATCATGGAGGAGTTCCCGAGGCCCGTGTTGGGGCCGATGATGGTCATCCAGTTGGGGAAGCCGGCCGCGGTCGCGCCGCGCAGCGACTCCATGCCGCCCTTCCACGCCTCCGCCAGCGTGATCCCGTCGACGCCCACCACCCGGTCCGCGATCGGCATGTCGGTGACATGGAAGCCGGTGCCGAAGACGATCGCGTCGACCTCGGTCTCCGTCCCGTCCGCCGCGACCACGGTCGAGCCGCGCACCTCGCTCAGCCCGGAGGCGACCACGTCCACATTGGGCTGGGCGATCGCCGGGTAGTAGGTACTGGAGAGCAGGATGCGCTTGCAGCCGATGCGGTAGTCGGGCGTCAGCTTGGCCCGCAGCGCCGGGTCCTTGATGGACTTGGCCATGTTCGCCTTGGCGAGCCGCTCCACCAGGCCGAGTTCGTTCGGCCGCTTGGTGAACGCCTGGACCTGGAGTTCCCGGATGCCCCAGAGCAGCCCGCGCCGGGCCGCGCCCGTGAACGGGAGCCGGCGGTGCAGCCAGCGCTCGGCCCCGGAGACCTTCCGGTCGACCCGGGGCATGACCCACGGCGGGGTCCGCTGGAAGAGCGTCAGGTTCGCGACCTTCGGCTGGATCGCGGGCACGATCTGGATCGCCGAGGCGCCCGTGCCGATCATGGCGACGCGCTTGCCGGTCAGGTCGTAGTCGTGGTCCCAGCGGGCCGAGTGGAAGACCTTCCCGGGGAAGGTGTCCAGACCGGGGATGTCCGGCGTCTTGGGATCGGAGAGCGGCCCGGTCGCGGAGACGACGACCTGCGCGGTGAAGCGCCCCCGCGAGGTCTCGATCTCCCAGCGGGCGGTGTCCGCGTCCCACTCCATCCGCAGCACCTCGTGGTTGAGCCGCAGGTGGGAGCGGAGCCGGAAGGTGTCCGTGACGTGCTCCAGGTACGCCCGGATGTGCTCCTGGCCGGAGAAGGTCCGCGGCCACTCGGGGTTGGGCGCGAAGGAGAAGGAGTAGAGGTGGGACGGCACGTCGCAGGCGCAACCCGGGTAACTGTTGTCACGCCAGGTGCCGCCGACGGAGTCCGCCCGCTCCAGCACCACGAAGTCGGTGATCCCCTCGCGGCGCAGCCGGACGGCGGCGCCGAGGCCGCCGAAGCCGGATCCGATCACCGCCACGCGTACGTGCTCGTGCTGCTGCTCCTGCTGCTCGGTCATGCCTGTGCCTCCCGCTGAAACCGCCGAACGTCCCGTGTCGCCGTTCCGTGAAGGGCCACGCCCCCACGAGAAACGCTGCCACCAATCACTGGCATGGTTGGGAGGGTAGAGCAGCGGCATACCGAGCGGTAGGGGTAGGACCCGACAAGTTACCGGCGGTACAACATAGGCTTCCGGTGTGACTGGAGCGCGTGAGTACCGCATGGAGGAATTGGCCGAGGCGGCCGGCATCACGGTGCGCACCCTGCGCTTCTACCGCGAGCGGGGGCTGATACCGCCGCCCCGCCGCGAGGGCCGGATCGCCTGGTACGACGACCACCACCTGGCCCGGCTGCGCACCATCGCGGCCCTGCTGGAGCGCGGGCACACCCTCAACGGCATCGCGGACCTGGCCGACGCCTTCGACAGCGGACGGGACGTGGGCGAGGCCCTCGGACTCGTCGAGCCGACCGAGGAGACCCCGGTCCGGCTCACCCCGGAGGAGCTGGCCGACCACTTCGAGGGCGAGGTCACCCCGGAGAACCTGGCGAAGGCCCTGGAGCTGGGCTATCTCACCGTCGACGGCGACGAGATCGTGCACGTCAGCCGCCGTCTGCTGGACGTCTCGGCCGCGCTGGTGCGCGAGGGCGTCCCGCTCTCGGCGGTCATGGAGGCGGGCGGGCGCATCCGCGAGCACGCCGAGGCGCTGGCCGACCTCTTCGTCGAGGTGATGCTGAAGCACGCGGACGGGGCGGCGGACGTGGAACGACTCCGTCCGCTGGCGAAGAGCGTGGTCGACGCGGAGCTGTCCATGGCGATGGACCGCCGCCTGGCGGTGCCGCCGCCCGGCGGGGCCGGGCGGGACTGACCGGGTCCGGGCGCGCCTGACGGGCCCGGCGGGGCGGGGGTGCGCCTGACGGGGCGCGAGCCTGAGCCCGGACGGGCCCGGGGGGCGCCTGACGGGTCCGCCGTCGGGCGGGCCGGGGCGGCAGCCCCGGGTCAGCCGAGGCGGTAGGTCGCGCTCACCGGCGCGTGGTCGCTCCAGCGCTCCGCGTGCGTCGCCGCCCGCTCCACCCACGCCTTCACCGCGCGCTCCGCGAGCCCCGGCGTCGCGACCTGGAGGTCGATGCGCCAGCCCGTGTCGTTGTCGAAGGCCCGCCCGCGGTAGGACCACCACGAGTACGGCCCCTCCTGCTCCGGGTGGAGGGCACGGACCACGTCCACGTACCCGGCCTCGTCGTAGACCCGCGACAGCCAGGCGCGCTCCTCCGGCAGGAAGCCCGCGCTCTTGCGGTTGGCCCGCCAGTTCTTGAGGTCCGCCTCCTGGTGGGCGATGTTCCAGTCGCCGCAGACCACGACCTCGCGGCCGTCCGCCGCCGCGCGCTCCCGCAGCCCCTTCAGATACGGCAGGAACTCGTCCATGAAGCGGACCTTCTCGTCCTGCTTCTCGGTCTCCGCCTCACCGGACGGCAGATAGAGGCTGGCGACCGTGACACCCGGCAGGTCCGCCTCCACATACCGGCCGCTGCCGTCGAACTCGGCCGACCCGAAGCCGGTCCTGACCGCGTCCGGCTCCCGCCGTGTGAAGAGCGCCACACCCGCCCGGCCCTTGGCCGAGGACGGCGCGAAGACCGTGGACCAGCCCTCGGGGCTGTGCACCTCGGCGGGGAGCTGGTCCTTCTCGGCGCGCACCTCCTGGAGGCAGACGACATCGGCGGAGGTGCCGGCCAGCCACTCCACGAAGCCCTTCTTGGCGGCGGCCCGCAGACCGTTCACATTCACGGAAGTCACGGTGTACAAAACATGCTCCTGCTGAGTGGCTGTTCATCATCGGGTCAGGAACCGTCGGCCCACGGGCCAGGTTCCCACACCGGCCGGCACTCGACTCGCGTCCCGGTCGGGGTACGCACGAGCGCGACCCGGCGCAGCAGCTGCTTCAAGAGGCTGCCCTTGTGCTGATCGCCGATGGCGTCCCAGGTGGACAGAAGGTCTGCCGCAATCGGCTCGAAGCTGACAGCGCCCCGCCTCGGCCGGGGCGCTGTCGTGTTCCCTCAGGCGTCCGGCTGCTCGATCCCGAACTCGTAGGCGATCTCCCATCGCACGTCCGCCACCGTGATGTCCGCCGTCTCGACAGGCCGTCCGCTGCGGTCGTAGTAGGTGCGCTCAACCTCGGTGATCAGGTCGCCCACGGAGATGCCGAGCAGGTTGGCGATGTGCTGCGTTGCGCGGGCAGGGCGCGGGATCTCGACGGCCGTCTCGATCAGGACACCGATGGACCGCATGCGCTCGACCACCCCGGCCCCGGCGAGCGGACCCATTTCGGGGAGCACGACCGGGGTGCCGTCCGTGATCGTCATGGGCTCCCACGATTCGGAGAGTTGGACCGGCTGACCGTCCGCCAGGAATTCGTAGCAGGTGTGGACGCACGGGTCGCCAGGGGCGATGGCGAGTCGCTCGGCGATGGGCTCGGGGGCCGGCACCCGAGCCGTGCTGCGGGACTCCCACGTCCCCGCCTTGCCCTGCTCGCGCATGTCGGCGCGGAAGGGCGAGCCGCCGCGTCGCTCGCGGTGGCGGGAGCGGACCATCCGCAGCCGCTCGCGCGGCCGCCGCACGTACGTGCCGGATCCCGCACGGCCTTCGAGGAGGCCCTCGATGATCAGGCGCTCCATCGCGCGTTGGGCGACGCTCTGGCCGACGCGGTACTCATCGGCGATACGTGCTCGGCTGGGGAGCTTGTCGCCGATGGCCCACTCGCCGGCCTTGATGCGGTCGCGCAGTGCATCCGCGACCTGCAAGTAAGGCGTTTCGCGTGGCATATACGCAGCTCCAGCTTTCGAACGTTGACATTGACAAAGCTAACCCATCAGGTTGAAGCTGAATACTCAGCATCACGAAACGTGATCTGCTCATCACCAGGGGAGATCCATGCCTGATACGCCTCCGGGTGTCGCCGCCCTCGCGGGCGCTCTCGCCACGGCGACCGGCAGCGAGCCGACGATCTCAAAGGTCCCCCGCGGGCATCGCATCGAATGCGCTCTCCCCTCCGACATGTCCGACGTCACCCGCTCCACAGTCCTCGACACCCTTGCGTTGGCCGACCGGTACGGGCACATCCGCACCGCCAGCGACGACAGCGTATGGGCCGAGATCGATCGGAAGGCAGCCCCGTGACCCACCACCTTGTCCTGCCCTTACTCGTACCCGACTGTCCGGCGGACACGGTTCCGCCCCTGCTTCTGCTCGACCGGCACCCCGAATCCGTGGGCTACGCCCGCCGGCACGCACGGCAGTTCGTGACGTCGCACGTCCCGGACGTTCCCCGTGATCCGCTGGCAGACGTCGTCCTGGTCGTGTCCGAGCTGGTGACGAACGCCGTCCGCTACGGCGGAGAGCCGGGCGACTCGGTGCAGGTGGCGGTCGCGGCGGAGCCGGGCCGCGTGCGGATCGAGGTCCGGGACACGTCCCGCCGGCGCCCGCAGCACCGGCCCGAGTCAGAGGACCGGACGCGCGGCCGAGGGCTGCGCATCCTCGACGAGCTGACGCGATGGGGCGTCGACGATGCCCCTTTCGGCAAAGTCGTATGGGCCGAGGTGACATGGTGACAACCACACACAAGGGAGCAGGGACGTTGCCGGGCGCCGAGTTCTCGTCCCGGGCGCAGGTCGAGGTGGTGCTCGCCGTCGGGCTGGAGTCACTGGCCGCCGGGTCTCGACGGCAGGCGTTCGAGGCGTACCTGCTACGGCACATGCCGCGAGGCCGAGTGATGCCCGGCCTCGTGCGGCCGCTGTCGTGTTCGTAGCGTAGCCGTCCAGCCACCGCGTCACATGAGGTCAGGTGCGAGATGTTTTGCACACGGTGCCCGAAGTCACGGTGAGCATTGGGGCAGCCTACCGACCCCGGGGCCGGGAGCGGGCGCCTTCCGGGCAGCCGTACGCTTTTCAACATGCAGCTCAGAGCCACGGCCTTCGACCACCCCGACGCGGTGAAGCTCAATGATCAGGTGCAGCTCGAGTACATCGAGCGCTACGGCGACGACGAGGGCGACGCGACCCCCCTTGACGCGTCCATGTTCGTCCCGCCGCGCGGCCTCTACCTCCTCGCGTACAACGGCGACCGCCCCCTGGCCACCGGCGGCTGGCGCACCCAGGACGCCAACGACATGGGGTACTCGAACGGTGACGCCGAGCTGAAGCGCATGTACGTGGTCCCCGAGGCCCGCGGCCTGGGCCTCGCCCGCCGCATCCTGGCCGCCCTGGAGGACGACGCCCGCGCCGCCGGCCGCGTCCGGATGGTCCTGGAGACGGGCGACATGCAGCCCGAGGCCATCGCCCTCTACACCTCCAGCGGCTACGAGCCCTGCGCCAAGTTCGGCCACTACCGCTTCTACGAGAGCAGCCGCTGCATGGCCAAGCCCCTGCGCCTGGCGGCCTGACCTCCCGGGCCCCACAGCCCCGGTCCCCGCCGCGGCACCGCCCGCCGGTCGTAGGTCTCGGTGGGGACGGCCCCTTGGTCCGTAGCCCTCCCGAAGGACCGCAGGAGGGTCACGGAGGGGGACTACAACGGCCCCTTCCCCCGCCTACCGTCATGATCACCGAGCTGTGAAGGGCAGTGACATGACGGTTCATCAGACGACGACGGTCCGGCCGGGCGCATTCTCCCCGCCCCCGTCCGCGGCGGACGGGGACACCCCCGGCGGAGGGGCCGGCGGCAAGGCGTTCGCGCCCGAGTACCAGGGGGCCCTGGGCTCCCTGTCGGTCAACTCCTCGCTCCACGAGGTCGTCGAGCGCGGCCTCGCGGAACTGCGGACCGCCGAGGCCACCGGCGACCACCGGGAGTCCGCGCGCTGCGGGATAGCCGTCGCGGAGGCGTACCGCCGGCTGGGCCGGATCGAGGACGCCGAGCGGATCTGGAAGTCCAGCTACCGCACCGCCCGCGCGGCGGGCGACCTCGGCGGTATGGCCTGGGCCGCCTGGAGCGGCGGCACCCTCGCACGGCAACGCGGTGCGCTCCCCCTCGCGTACCGACTGCTGCGGATCGCCGCCGACCTGGGTGAACGCGGCGGGGACGTGGTCGCCCGCGGCTACTCCCTCGCCGGGCTGGCCGAGACCGGGCGCATCCAGGGCGACTACGAGGCCGTGGGCCGGCTGCACGAGCAACTGCTCGCCGAGGCGCGCCGCCGGGGCGAGGCCCGCCACACGGTGTGGGCCCTGGAGGGCATCGCGCAGATGCACCGCAACACCGGCTCCTACGACACGGCCCTGGCCCTGTTCGAGGAGGCGGCCGAGACGGCGGAGCGGGCGGACGACCGGCGCGGCCGCGCCTGGGCGCTGCGCGGGGTCGCCGATGTGCTCTCCGCGCGCGACGGCGATGTGGACCGGGCGCTCGCCCTGCTGGCCGAGGCGGCGGAGCTGTGCCGGGAGATCCGCCTGGCCGGCGCCCTGGCGTACAACCGCAAGATGCGCGGCAACGTCCTCTACCGGGCCGGGCGTTATGCGGAGGCCCGCAAGGAGTACACGCGCGCCCTCGCGGAGTTCCGGGAGATGGAGGAGGCGCGGGGCACGGCGCTCGCCCGGCTGGGTCTGCTCAAGTCCCGGGCCAGGCTGGGCCGGGACGCCTCGGAGACCGCCGCCGAGCTGGCGGACCTGCACGGCGAGCTGCGCCGGATCGGCCTGCTGCACGCGGACCGGGTGATCGTGCGGGCGGCGGAGGAACTGGGCGTCGAACCGCCGCCGGGGGCGGAGGCGGTGGCCACGGGCACGGGAGCGGTCCGATGAGCCCGGTCCGTTCCGCCGCCGCCCCGCCCGCTCCCCCGGCCCCGCCGGTCCGCACCGAGGAGGCGCGGTCCGCCCTGGACCGCTGCCGCGCGCTGGCCCGCCCGGCCCTGGCCCGCGCACTGCGCGAACTGGACCCGTGGACCGGGGAGATGGCCGCGTACGCCTTCGGCTGGCAGGACGTGCACGGCACCCCCGCGCCCGGCGCCTCCCAGGGCAAGGGCGTCCGCCAGACCCTCGCCGTACTGGGCGCGGAGGCGGCCGGCGCACCGGGCGCGGCGGGCGTCCCGGCGGCCGTCGCGGTCGAACTCGTCCACGCCTTCTCCCTGCTGCACGACGACCTGATGGACGGCGACGAGACGCGCCGCCGCAGGCCCACCGTCTGGAAGGCGTACGGTCCGGGCCCGGCGGTCCTCGCGGGCGACGCGCTGTTCGCCCTCGCGGTGCGGACGGTGGCGCACACCCCGGACGCCGTCGCACCCGCGGCGATGCGCCGGCTCTCCACGGCCCTGGCCGACCTGGTCCGGGGACAGGCGCAGGACCTGGTGCACGAGGGCCGTCCCTGGCAGGGCGCGGGCGCGGTGAGCCCGCAGGAGTACCGGGTCACCGCGGAGCTCAAGACCGGTTCCCTGCTGGGCTGCGCGGTGGCGACGGGCGCGCTCCTGGGCGGGGCGGACGAGGACACCGTGGAGGCCCTGAACCTGATGGGGCGTCACGCGGGGGTCGCCTTCCAGCTCGTGGACGACGTCCTCGGCATCTGGGGCGACCCGGCCGCGACGGGCAAGCCGGTCCACGGCGATCTGCGGCGCCGCAAGAAGACCTACCCGGTCCTCGCCGTCCTCTCGTCCGGCGGCCGCGCGGCCCAGGACCTGTCCGCCCTGCTCGCCGCCCCGCCGCCCGGCAGCACGGACCGCCCCGGCGACACCGACGACGCGTGGGCGGCGCGGGCCGCCGCGCTGGCGGAGGCGGCGGGCGGCCGATCGGCGGCCCTGGCCGAGGCGGGCCGCCATCTCGCCGCCGCCCGCGCCTGTCTGCGCGCCGTGCCGCTCGCCCCGGGCGCGGCCCGCACGATCGACGCCCTGCTGACGCGCCTCCACGACCGCACGAACTGACCCGCCCGCCGCCGGCGCACCCCTGAAAACGCCGTGATCCCGGCCCGACACCAGGTCGGACCGGGATCACGTGCACCACCCGCCGGGCGGCCGCGATCGCCCGCCCGGCGGCACCCGGCCGCCGAGCCGTCCGGACAACCACGTCACGGGCCGGGCCGGAGCCGCCATCCGGAGCAGCGGCCTCCGGGCCCGGCCCGGGCGGGACGGCACCCGCCCGGACCGAGGAACCGGGCCGGGCCGGACCGAGGAACCGGCCCGGCCGGGCCGTCAGGCGGCCCCGCCCGGCTCCCTCCCGCGTCGCCGCATCCACCACACCAGCGCCCCGCCGGCGACGGCGATCGCCGCGGCGATACCCGAGATCAGGCCGACGGGCGTGTCGGAACCGGTGTCGGCCAGGTCCCCGTCCGGCTCCTTGCCCGGCGGCACCGGCTTCGGGGAGCCGTCACCCGGACCCGAGGGGTCCGGCGCCGGGTCCGACGGCGGCGGCCCGCTGGGCTCCCCCGGCTTCGTCGGGGAGGGTGTCGGCGTCGGATCGGGCCCGTCGCCGCCACCGCCCGGGTTGCTCCCGGCGGTGTTGCCGCCGAGGTAGAGCGTGCCGGCGTTCTCCGCGTCGTCCGTCATCGCCCGGACCGAGGTGTCCTTGGTGCGCGGCAGATAGCGGTGCTCCGCCTTGAAGCGCTGGGCGGAGACGTTCCGCTTGGGCGCCTTGGACATGTCGACCCCGCCGACGATGTAGATCATCGTCCCGCCGGCCGTGGGCACGTCGTACTGGAACTCGCCCTCCGTGTAGATCTTGCGGTACTTCTGGAACAGCTCGTTCTTGTCCCACTTCTCGTTCGGCGCGCGCAGCGGCCACCGGGAGACGTCGTTGCTGTTGATGATCTTCCGGTAGTCCGTGGGCGCGACCGCGTCCTGCTGGCGGACGAACTCCGCGGCGACCCGCGCGTTGTACACGCGCCGCAGATCCGCGTACTGCGGTTCGGTGTTGATCTGCTTCTCGACCGCCGGGACGATCATGGCGTCGATCACCGCCTGGGCGGCCCGGGTCTGCGCCTCGTCCGGGGTGCAGATCGGCTCACCGGGACCGGGGGTCTGCGTCGTCTGCGCGGTGGACTTCAGGCGCAGGGGCGCGTCCAGGATGTAGATCCCGCCGTCCTGCTCGCGCACCTGGGCGGGCTTGGGCTCGATCCAGTTCCGCAGGCCCGGCATACAGGGCTTGCCGTCCTCCTTGGGCAGGGCCGCCCAGTAGCGCCGGCCGAGGTCCGTCGCCGGGTCCATGGCCTTGTAGAAGTCGTGCTTCATCCGGAGGTCGGCTTCGAGCAGGACCCGTCCGGCGTCGGTCTTCCCGAAGCGCGCGTCCATGATCCGGTCGGGCTCGTCCGGGTTGAGGTTGACCCAGAACTTGTCCGGCGTCAGGGCCAGCCAGGTGTTGAACGCGTCGGAGATGAGCTGGGCCTTGGCCTTGCCGCCCCAGCCGGAGTTCTCCTCCGGGTCCTCCTTGGCGCTGAAGGCGTAGTCGACGCCCTTGCCCTTGACCGGCTTGCCGACGTACTTCAGCTCCAGGGTGGAGAAGTCCACCCCGCCCGGCCCGCGCAGCGCGCGCTCCGCCCCGGGCACCTTGCGGGCCGCCTCGATCTGGCGGCGCATGGTCTCCGGCGTGGGCTGCGAGCGGTTGATCATGTCCGCCCCGCCGGTGCGCGCCCCGGGCTGTCCGGGCGGCGCCATCAGCCCATTGCCCGGCTTGTGAGGGCTGCCGCCGGCCGGGGGCTTCTCCACGGCCGAGGACAGGTGCTGGTAGGTGGTGATGGAACGGGACGGCGCGTTGCCGCGCAGTTCGTTCACGAACTTCGTGGTCCCGGACTTCTGCTGCTGGCCGTGCACGATGGTGTAGCGGGACCCCTTCCACTTGGGGTCCTTGGACCAGGCGCGGTCCTTCGGCGCCTGCTTGGGGTCGTGCTTGCCGTTGGACTTGATCTCGACGATGTGCTTGGTGCGCTTGTTGTACGCGTCCAGGGTCCGCCGGTGCTCGACCCCGGTGTCCGGGTCCTTGAAGATCACGTCCTTCTGGCAGATCCAGTCCGGGCCCACCAGCCCCATGTCCCGGACGACCTTGGCCTCGTAGGCCTTGCCCCGCGGGTCGTGGCCGGACGGCGGTATGTACGCCTCGCGCAGCCAGGTGCCGAAGTCGGCCCAGTGGTCCGGGTAGTTCTTGCGGGCCTTCTCCCAGTAGGCGTAGACCCGCTCCTTGGTCCCCTTCTTGTAGTCGTCGGGGTTGTCGCTGAACTCGCCCGGCTCGGGGGCGGCCAGTCCGTCCCACTGGAGTCCGCCGTTGACGTAGTCGTAGGTGTCCCAGAGCGCCTTGACGCGGGAGGCGTCACCCGCGGGCAGTCCGCCCGGGCGCACCCCCTTGATGCCGTACAGCTCGTCGCAGCGCTTGCCCGGGCTGAGTTCCTTGGGCTTGGGCTTGGGCGCCGCGCCGGCCGTTCCGGTGAGCGCCGGCAGCGCGCCGAAGGACATCACCGCGGCACAGGCGGCGGCGACGGCGGTGCGCGTGAGCGTGCGCAGGCGGCCTTGTCGTGATCGTGGTGTCGTTGGGTGCACGTCGATTCCCTGAGGGCCCCCACAGGGCAGTCCCTCGCACGGCACCAGGGCCCCCGTGGTCGATTGGCACCGGCGAGAACCGCCACCCTAGGGGTGTCATGCACCTGAAATCCCAGGGTTCGGCCGGCCTGTCGCCGACCAACTCCGTTTGTCCACAGGATCGTTGCAAGCGGTACCGGGCACCACCGTTAGAGTCGCCCGGTATGGGTGTCGAGGATGACTTCGTGGACGACGGGGACGGGGACGACGAGGCCGCCTGGCTCGCCGACCAGGAGAGGCAGCACGCGGTGGACGGGCTCCGCTGCGACAACCCCGTCCTGAACGAGTGGCTGGCGGCGCGGCGGGCCGCGTTCCCGGCGTGGGCACAGCGGCACGGCGGCGACTGGGACTTCGGCCTCGCCTCGCTCGACCGGCTCGAAGCCCTCCTCCGCGCCTCCTTCTCCTCCTACGAGGAGGCCCGCTCGCGGGAGGACGACCCCTTCCTGCTGACCGCCGCCTGGTACCTGGGCGAGGTGCACAACCGCGCCCGCGGCACCGTCTGGCAGCTCCACCCGGACGCACCGGACCACCCTCCGTACAAGGCGCAGCCGTTCGTGAAGATCCCCTGGGAGCGGAAGGACGAGTACGAGGACGCCGAGGGCATCGAGGACGACGCCCGCCCCCTGTACGCCCCGGTCGACGGCATCTGCCGCCTCTTCACGGGCGGCCCGCCCCGGCGCCTGCGGGACGCGTTGGACCGCTACGACCCGACGGCCTGACTTCCCGGGGCCCGCGACGTCCGGCCCGTCCCGGAAACGACGAGATCCCGCCCTGCTCGATGAGCTGGGCGGGATCTCGTGAACCGTCCGACCTGAGTCGTACGAGTCGTTGTGGACCTGTGGGGATTTGAACCCCAGACCCCCTCGATGCGAACGAGGTGCGCTACCAGACTGCGCCACAGGCCCTTGCGACGTGTGAAACTCTAGCATCCCGATCGCGGTGCTCAAAAATCCGTATCCCCGCGGCCGTCGGGCGGCCCGCCGCCCCTCGCGGACCCGTCCTCACCTGCGGCCCCGCGCCGGACGATCACCCGCCCGGCGGTCGCGCCCGGCCCGGGACGATCACGCGCGACGCCCCCGTGCCGGGGCCGGCACGGGGGCGTCGGAGGCGGAGCCCGGCGGGTGCCGGGTCACTCGTTGGCGGCGCGGGGGCGGTCGTCGTCCGCGTACTGGTCGAACAGCGGGGTGCGGCCCCGGTCGCGGGAGCGACGCTGCTGCGGCGGGCGGCGCCCGGACGGCGACTCGGTCACCGGCGGGGCCTCCTGCTCCTGCGCATCCTGCCGCGCCTGCTGCCGCTGCCGGCGCTGGGCCGGCTCCGCGGCGGAGGAGCGGGCCGAGCTCCAGGTCTCCGGATCGCTGACGTCCACCCCGCTCGTGGCGCGCGGGGCGACGGGCGCGGTGACGTACGTGGGGAGCGGCACCGGGACCGGGTCCCAGCTGTCACCCGCGGCCGGACCGCGCTGGCGGCGCTGCTGGTCGACCCACTCCGCGTGGTCGGTCTGCTCGACGAGGGCGCGGCGGCCGGCCTCCTGCGGGGAGATCGCGGGCTCGGGCTGCGGCTCAGCGTGCGGGGCCGGCTCCCCACCGGACTCCTCGGCGCGCGGGCCGGACTGCCTGCCCCGGGGCCCCTTCTCGCGCAGCCGCTGGGCCGCCGCCTCCGCCTGACGCCGGTCCATCACATAGGCGAACCGCCGCCGCTCCTGCTTGCGCAGGTGGGCGATGTAGCCGCTCAGCAGCACCGCCGGGACGGCGGGCGCCCACAGCAGCCCGAGACCGCCGACGGCCGCGACGACCGCGCCCGCGGTGAAGGCCACGAAGAGGACGGAGGTGGTGCGTCTGCGGCGCGCCAGGACCTTGCTGCGCCGTGCGCGTTCGGCGGCCGCGCGGTTCTGGCGGCTCGCCGGGCGCGCGGGCGCGGACCGGCGGGGCCGTTCCGCGGGCGCCGGAGCGTCCTGGCGCGCGGGCGCCGGGGCGGTGTCCTGGCGCACTTCGGTTCGGGGCGCGGCGAAGGCCCGGACGTCCACGGAACTCAAACGGTCCGTGGCCGCGTCCGGGTCGACGTCGTACTCGGGCTGCTCGGCCGTGCGTCCCCGCTGGTCCTTGGCGTAGCGCCGCTCCATTCCCGCCCGGCCGGACAGCAGCCGGATGGCGGTGGAGAAGCGTTCCGTCGGACGGGCTTCGTTGAGCTCGTCCTGCCTGCGGAGCCACATCGGCACCAAGTAGGCGGCCCAGGCCCCGACGATGACTGCGTAGATGAGGCCGCTGCTGCTCACGCATCACACGGTAGAGGGATTCGCGCAACAGCATCCGCCAATTGGCCCGGTGTGTCGCACGATCTGGCTGATATCACGGACTTTTTTTGTGATTACTCAGATCAGATCGGGATCGACGTCGACCAATTTCGAACATTTATTTTATTTCTTGTGCCGTTCCGGGCGGCGAACCGGGTGCGGTCCGCGTTCGTGCCTGATGCCAGCGCCGGAGCAGCCCGTTGGGCACCTCCTCGGACGTCAGCGCGAACACCAGATGGTCCCGCCAGGCGCCGTCGATGTGCAGATAACGCGGGCGCAGGCCCTCCTCGCGGAATCGGAGTTTCTCCACGACCCGGCGACTGGGCCCGTTCTCGGGGCGAATGCAGATCTCGATCCGGTGCAGACCGACCGCCCGGAAGCAGTGGTCCGCCGCCAGCGCCACGGCCGTGGGCATCACCCCGCGGCCCGCGACCTCCCGGTCCACCCAGTAGCCGACGTGTCCGGAGCACATCGAGCCCCAGGTGATCCCCGCGACGGTCAACTGCCCCACCAGCCGCCCCTGGTACTCGATCACGAAGGGCAGCATCCGGCCGGCGTTCGCCTCGGCGCGCAGATGGCGGACCATCTGGCGGTACGTGGGGCGCCGGGCCACCGGGCCGCCCGGGGCGGGGGGCGGAACGGTCGCCTCCCAGGGGCGCAGCCAGTCCCGGTTGCGCCGGTTGACCTCCCGCCAGATCCGGTGGTCGCGCAGCTTTATGGGGCGCAGGACGACATCGCCGTCCGCCAGGACCACGGGCCAGGTCACGTTCATGACGTCGGGTGCCCCGGGGCGTGGTGCGAGCCGGCGGCGTCCGGTGCGGCGGCGTTCGGTGCGGGGGTGTTCGGTGCGGGGGTGTTCGGCGCGGAGGCGTCCGGTGCGGCGGCGTCCGCCGGGGTGCTCTCCTCCCCGGCGCTCTCCGCCGGGCGCGCGTGGTCGCCGCCGCGGATCTGGTCGACGGCGTGCTTCAGCAGGTGCTCCAGGACGGCCAGCCCGTCCCGGACCCCGCCGGTGGAACCGGGCAGGTTGACGATCAGGGTGCGGGAGGCCACCCCGGCGAGCCCTCGCGAGAGGGCCGCGGTGGGCACCGTGTCGCGCCCGTACGCCCGGATCGCCTCCGCGATGCCCGGCACCTCGTGGTCGAGGAGCGGACGGGTGGCCTCCGGGGTGCGGTCCGTGGGCGAGAGGCCGGTGCCGCCGGTGGTCACGATCACGTCGTACGCGGCCTCGACCCCGTCGCGCAGGGCCTTGGCCACCGGGTCGCCGTCGGGCACCACCCGCGGGCCGTCGACCGCGAAGCCGAGGACCGTGAGCTTCTCGGCGATCAGCGGCCCGCCCCGGTCCTCGTAGACCCCGGCCGCGGCCCGGTTCGACGCGGTGACGACGAGGGCCCGGTAGGCGGCCGTGGCGTGCCCCGCGGTGGCGGCGGCGCTCACGAGTCCGCTCCTTCGCGGCGGTCGCGTTCCTCACGTTCGTCGCGCTCTTCGCGCTCCTCGCGCGTCCAGTCGCCGGACTTGCCGCCGGTCTTCTCCTCGACGCGGACGCCGGTGATGACCGCCGCCTTGTCGACCGCCTTCACCATGTCCACCACGGTGAGCGCGGCGACCGAGACCGCCGTCAGGGCCTCCATCTCCACGCCCGTGCGGTCCGTCGTCTTCACGGTGGCGGCGATCTCGACCGCGTCGTCCGCGACCGAGAGGTCCAGCTTCACGCCCGAGACCGCGAGCGGGTGGCACAGCGGGATGAGGTCGGGGGTGCGCTTGGCGCCCATGATCCCGGCGATCCGCGCGGTGGCCAGGGCGTCCCCCTTGGGCACGCCCTCGCCGCGCAGCAGCTCGACGACCCGCGGGGAGACGAGGACGCGGCCGGTGGCGCGTGCGGTGCGCTCGGTCACGTCCTTCCGGGAGACGTCGACCATGCGGGCCGCCCCCGCCTCGTCGATGTGCGTCAGCCTGCCTTGCGTGCTCATGTGCGCCAGCGCTCCCGGTCCGGACCCGTCAGGGCCTTGTGTGGGCAGACACGCTACCGCCACCGCGCCTCCCTCACCCGAGGAGGACCACCTCGACGTCCGTCCCCGGCTCCACCGAGGTCACCGTCTCCGGGACGACGATCAGGCAGTCCGCGTGCGCCAAGGCGGCCACGAGGTG
This sequence comes from Streptomyces sp. NPDC005805, assembly GCF_040630445.1. Classification (NCBI taxonomy): domain Bacteria; kingdom Bacillati; phylum Actinomycetota; class Actinomycetes; order Kitasatosporales; family Streptomycetaceae; genus Streptomyces; species Streptomyces sp. NPDC005805. The sequence goes on along the minus strand of NZ_JBEXXN010000003.1, from coordinate 185,423 downwards.
GGACCCGGCGCCGCCGACCGGCGCCACCCGGCCCTTCTCCTCCTCGTAGGCGCCCCGCAGGAACTGGCGCCTGCCGTCCGGGGAGGTCAGCGCCTTGTCCGCGACCAGTTCGGCCCGGGCCCGGGGGCGGTGCACATCCGGCAGCCCCATCAGACGCCGGATGGCGGGGCGGACGAACAGTTCGAACGACACATAGCTGGAGACGGGGTTGCCCGGCAGCGCGAGGAGCGGGGTGTGCTCCGGGCCGATGGAGCCGAAGCCCTGGGGCTTGCCGGGCTGCATGGCCAGCTTCCGGAAGTCGATGCCGCTGCCCGGCACGTCCTCGTCCCCGACGGAGGCCAGCGCCTCCTTGACCACGTCGTACGCCCCGACACTCACCCCGCCCGTGGTCACCAGGAGGTCGGCGCGGATCAACTGGTCCTCGATGGTGGCGCGCAGCGTCTCGGCGTCGTCGGTGACGGCGCCGACGCGGTAGGAGATGGCGCCCGCGTCACGGGCCGCGGCGGCCAGCGCGAAGCTGTTCGAGTCGTAGATCTGCCCCTCGGCCAACGGCTCACCGGGCTGGACCAGTTCACTGCCGGTGGACAGGACGACCACACGCGGACGGGGACGCACCCGCACGGTGCCGCGGCCGATGGCGGCGAGCAGGCCGATCTGCGGCGGTCCGAGGACCGTCCCGGCGGGGAGCGCGAGGTCGCCCGCCTGCACATCGCCGCCCCGGGCGCGCACATGGGCGCGCTCCTCGGCCGGCCGGTGCACCCGGACCTCGCCGCTCGCGCCCTCGGGGGCCTCACCGGCCGGGCGCATGGTGGTGACCGCGCCGCCGCCCGCGCCACCGTCGGTCCATTCGACCGGGACGACCGCCTGGGCGCCCGGGGGCAGGGGGGCGCCGGTCATGATGCGCGCGGCCTGGCCGGGGCCGACCGTGGGGAGCCCGCCGCTGCCCGCCGCGACATCGCCGATGACGGTGAGGACGGCGGGGAACTCCTCGCTCGCCCCGGCCACATCGGCGACGCGGACCGCGTAGCCGTCCATGGAGCTGTTGTCGAACGGCGGCAGCGCGACCGGCACGGTGACGTCCTCGACCAGGACGCAGCCCTGCGCGTCCGGAAGCTGGAGCTCGATCGGGTCCAGCGGGCGGACCGCGGCGAGGATGTCCTCCAGGTGGTCGTCGACCGACCAGATCGTGCTGCTCACCGTGTCACATCTCCTCGGTCACGAAACTGCGAAGCCAGGCGCGGAACTCGGGGCCCAGGTCCTCACGTTCGCACGCGAGTCTGACAATGGCACGCAGGTAGTCGCCGCGGTCGCCGGTGTCATAGCGGCGGCCCTTGAAGATCACGCCGTGCACCGGGCCGCCGTCGCGGGGGCCGGACGGGGCGGAGTCGGCGTTCGCGTGGTGCGGGGCGCCGGTGCCGTGCGGGGTGCCGGTGCCGTGCGCGTCGGCCAGCTTCTGGATCGCGTCGGTGAGCTGGATCTCGCCGCCGCGGCCCGGTTCCGTCTCGCGCAGTATCCCGAAGATCGCGGGGTCGAGGACGTAGCGGCCGATGATCGCCAGGTTGCTGGGGGCCTCGGCCGGGTCCGGCTTCTCGACCAGCTCCGTGATCTGGACGACGTCGTCCTCGCCGGTGGGCTTCACGGCGGCGCAGCCGTACTGGTGGATCTGGGACGGGTCGACCTCCATCAGCGCGATCACGCTGCCGCCGAGGCGGGCCTGCACCTCGACCATGCGCGCGAGCAGGGGGTCGCGCGGGTCGATGAGGTCGTCGCCGAGGAGGACGGCGAAGGGCTGGTCGCCGACGTGCGGGGCCGCGCACAGGACCGCGTGGCCGAGACCGCGCGGATCGCCCTGGCGGACGTAGTGCATGGTGGCGAGGTCGCTCGACTCCTGGACCCGGGCGAGGCGGCCCGCGTCCCCCTTGCGGGAGAGGGCCTCCTCCAGTTCGTAGTTGCGGTCGAAGTGGTCCTCAAGGGGGCGCTTGTTGCGGCCCGTGATCATCAGGACGTCGGAGAGGCCGGCGGAGACGGCCTCCTCGACGACGTACTGGATCGCGGGTTTGTCGACCACGGGGAGCATCTCTTTGGGGGTGGCCTTCGTGGCAGGCAGGAACCGGGTGCCGAGGCCGGCGGCGGGGATGACAGCCTTGCTGATCCCGGGGTTCGACTGAGTCATGCGGAGCACCATAGCGACAGTGCATGGGAGGAAGATGATGCTCCGGTTAACTTCGTCCTTGTAAAGGCGTATACGAGAGGTTCACAGACGGCCCATGAGCACCGACATGTCAGGAAAGAGTGCCCTGCGGGCCGAACTCCTCGCCTCCCGGCGGCTGCTGTCCGCCGAGGACGTCCGCGCGGCGGCGGCGGTGCTCGCCCGGCACTCCCTTCTCCTGCCGGAGCTGGCCGGCGCCGGGACGGTGGCCGCCTATGTCTCGGTCGGCAGCGAGCCGGGGACCCGCGCGCTGCTGGAGGCCCTGCGCGCCCGGGGCATCCGCGTCCTGCTGCCGGTGCTCCTGGCGGACAACGACCTGGACTGGGGCGTCTACCGGGGGCCCGACCACCTCGCCCCGGCCGGCCGGGGACTGCTGGAACCGGACGGGGAGCGCCTCGGCCCGGCGGCCGTGACCTCCGCGGACACCGTCCTGCTGCCGGGCCTCGCCGTGGACGGGCACGGCATGCGCCTCGGCCGCGGGGGCGGCTCGTACGACCGGGTGCTGGCCCGCCTCGCCGCCGCGGACGCCGACCCCGCCCTGGTGGTGCTCCTCTACGCGAACGAGGTGGTCGCGGCGGTCCCGGCGGAACCGCACGACCGCCCCGTCCACGCGGTCGTCACCCCTCAGGGAGTGCGGCGCTTCACGGAGCCGACGTGGTGTCCGGCGGGAGAAGCCTGAGTCTGTCCACCGTCGCCTTGTCGACGGCGGCGGGGCTGTAGGCCCAGTCCAGCAGCTCGCCATTGGCCCACTTGTCGGTCTGGTCGGTGTAGTGCGCGCTGTAGGCGTGGCCCGAGGCGCCGGTGAGGTTGATCCACCGGGACCGGTCCCAGTCCCCGACGTTGAGGACCATCCGCATCGAGGGGACCCAGATCACCTCGTACCCGCTGGCCGCGTTCCAGCCGGTGGCGTTGACCGCCGCCTCGCCGCCGCCGAGCTTCCAGGGGCCGCGGTTCAGTATGCGCTGGAGGAAACCGGGGCCCTCGGTGCCCAGGGTCTGGTTCTTGAGGTTCAGCTGGTGCAGCCGTCCCCAGCTCCAGCTGGAGGCGTCCTTGCCCATCTCGGCGGTGAGTTCCCAGCGGGCGTCCTCCATGGCCCGGGCGAGCAGCCCGTCCCGGGTGTCGGTGGGGTCGTCGGTGCGGGTGCCCGGGGTGCGCCACCACTCGTTGTCCGCGTCCTTGAGCAGCCTGCGCACCACCTCGTACCAGCGGTCGCCGCCGTCGGGCTGGGCGGACCCGGAGTCCCGCTGGCCGCACTCGCGCACGCGCTCGGTCAGGTCGTCGTCGGGCGCGGTGCTGTCGGCGGGGAGGACGTTGAGGCACTCGCCCTCGATCCGCAGCTCCTTGGGGAGCTTGTTGCCGAAGGCGAGCTTGAGGACGTTGCGCCAGACGGCGTTGAAGTAGGCGGCGGCACCGGAGTCCGGCTCCTGGGTGTAGTCCCAGCCCTCCAGCAGCTTCTGGGCCTCGCGGACATAGGGGTCGGAGACGTCGATCTTCAGCAGGTAGGGGGTCAGCAGCTTGGCGATCTCGCTGCTGTTGTCCATCTGCATGGTCCGCATGTCCTCGGTGGAGATCTTGCCGCCACCGCGGATCTTGGATTCGACGAGGTCGTTGATGCGCTGGCTGCGGGCGCCGTAGCCGTAGTCCTCGGTGATCAGGTACGGGTACTTGTCCGCGTCGATCACGGCCTGGTTGGCGGTGACGATGTAGCCGCGGCGGGGGTTGTACTCGTAGGGCAGCTCGTCGAAGTCGATGAAGCCGTCCCACTTGTACTCCGGGTTCCAGCCGGGGGCGGGGACGGTGCCGTCGCCCTCGGCGCGGACCGGGATCCTTCCGGGGGCCTGGTAGCCGATGTTGCCCTTGGTGTCGGCGTAGATCATGTTCTGCGAGGGGACCTCGAAGTCCCGGGCCGCGGCGCGGAAGGACGTGAAGTCCTTGGCGCGGTTCAGGGCGAAGACGGCGTCCATGCTCTTGCCGGGCTGGAGCGCGGTCCACTGGAGTGCGACGCCGTAGCCGGAGCCGCGGTCGGGGGCCGCGTTGGAGACGGGGGCGCGGTCGCCGACCTTGGCGAGCTCGTCGCTGCGGTCCGAGACGAGCGGGCCGTGCCCGGTGGAGCGGACGGTGATCGTCTTGTCCGAGCCGCCGGCGACCTTGATGACCTCCTTGCGGGTGGTCAGCTTCTTCTCCCGGTCACCGACCAGGTAGGTGTCGCCGTTGAGCTTCTCCAGGTAGAGGTCGGTGACATCGGCGCCGAGGTTGGTGAAGCCCCAGCCGATGTCCTGGTTGTGGCCGATGACCACACCGGGCATACCGGAGAAGGTGTATCCGGCGACGTCGAAGGAGCACTGCGGCGACACCTTCCGGCAGTGCAGACCCATCTGGTACCAGAGGGACGGCAGCTGCGGCGCGAGGTGCGGGTCGTTGGCGAGGAGGGGCTTGCCCGTCGTCGTGTACTTGCCGGCGACGACCCAGGAGTTGGAGCCGATGCCGCTGCCGTTCGGGCCGAGCAGCTCGGGGATGGCGTCCAGGGTGTCGGACAGGGCGCCCAGCTGGGAGTTGAGGCCGGCGGCGGCGCCGGCGGTGCTGCCGTCACCGGTGCCGGTGCCGCCCGTGCCGGTTCCCGTGCCGTCGGTTCCGGTTCCGGTGCCGTCGGTTCCCGTACCGGTCCCGGTTCCGGCGCCCGTTCCCGTGCCGTCCGTGCCGGAGTCGTTCGCGGAGCCGGAGGGCCGGGCCTCGGGGTCGAAGGCTCCCGTGGCCGGGTCGATACCGCCGCCGGGGACGATCGGCTTGTTCCGGTCGAAGGGGTAGGCCGGGTAGAGGTCGCGGATCTGCTCGTCGCTCAGCCGGCTGGTGAGGAGCGAACGGTCGATCTCGTCCTGCATGTTGCCGCGCAGGTCCCAGGCCATGGCCTTCAGCCAGGCCACGGAGTCGACCGGGGTCCACTGCTCGGGCTTGTAGTCGTTCTCGAAGGCGAGGGCCGCGTACTCGACGGAGATCTCCTCGGCGGAACGCCCCTTCAGGTAGGCGTTGACGCCGTCCGCGTAGGCCTGGAGGTACTTCTTCGTCTGCGGTGAGAGCTTGGTGTCGTACTCCTGCTGCGCGACGCGGCGCCAGCCGAGGGTGCGCAGGAAGGCGTCCGTCTCGACCTGCCCGGAACCGAACATCTCGGACAGCCGGCCCGAGGTCATGTGCCGGCGGACGTCCATCTCCCAGAACCGGTCCTGCGCCTGGACGAATCCCTGGGCGCGGAACAGGTCTTCGTCGCTGTCGGCGTAGATCTGCGGGATGCCGTAGTTGTCGCGCCGGACCTCGACCTCGCCGTCGAGGCCCTCGACCGTGAGCGATCCGGTGGTCTGGGGGAAGGATGCGCGAACCGTGCTCACGCTCCAGTAGGCCCCGTACCCGACACCCGCGACGAGCGCCAGCACCAGGACGAGCACGAGCAGTCGGGCGCGTCGCCCCTTCTTCTTCTTGGGGGAAGAGGCTGTTGTGTTGGCGGGCATCGCTGTCCTTCGAGGGGCAGGGTGGTCCTGGGAATGCTGAGGCAACTCTAGGCGCAGCGGCCGACCGGCCCGGACGCGGTATCCACAAGGCACCCCTGCTTCCCGGATGATCGGTTCTTCGTACCGTCAAGGAAACGTTAAAGATTAGGTAAGGTAACGAAGTGCCGCTGCCGGTACGACGTCCGCCGCCATGCCGGGCGCGAGGGGAAGGATCGGCCACTGACTGTCCACCAGCTCAATGAACTTCTGCTCATCTGCTCGCTCGTGCTGCTCATCGCCGTCGCGGCGGTGCGTATCTCGTCCCGGAGCGGGCTGCCCAGCCTGCTGCTGTATCTCGGCATCGGGATCGCGATGGGCCAGGACGGCCTGCTCGACGTCAAGTTCGACGACGCCGAGCTGACGCAGGTGATCGGCTACGCCGCCCTCGTGGTGATCCTGGCCGAGGGTGGTCTGGCCACCCAGTGGAAGGAGATCAGACCGGCGCTGCCCATAGCGGCCGTGATGTCGACGGTCGGCGTCGCGGTGAGCGTGGGCATCACGGCGGCGGGCGCCCACTATCTGATCGGCCTCGACTGGCGCCAGGCGCTCATCATCGGCGCGGTGGTGTCCTCCACGGACGCCGCGGCCGTCTTCTCCGTGCTGCGCAAAGTGCCGCTGCCGTCCCGGGTGACGGGCGTGCTGGAGGCCGAGTCGGGCTTCAACGACGCCCCGGTCGTGATCCTGGTCGTCGCGTTCTCCACGGCCGGCCCGATCGACGACTGGTACGTCCTGGTGGGGACGATCGCCCTGGAGCTGGCGATCGGCGCTGCCATCGGCCTGGCCATCGGCTGGCTCGGCGCCTACGGCCTGCGGCATGTGGCACTGCCCGCGTCCGGCCTGTACCCGATCGCGGTCATGGCCATCGCGGTCGTCGCCTACGCGGCGGGCGCGATGGCGCACGGCAGCGGGTTCCTCGCCGTCTATCTCGCCTCGATGGTCCTCGGCAACTCCCGGCTTCCGCACGCGCCGGCCAACCGCGGCTTCGCCGAGGGACTCGGCTGGATCGCCCAGATCGGCATGTTCGTCCTGCTCGGGCTCCTGGTGACGCCGCACGAGCTGGTGGACGACTTCTGGCCGGCCGTGGTGGTGGGCCTGGCCCTCACCCTGGTCGCACGGCCGCTGTCGGTCCTGGTGAGCCTGGTGCCGTTCCGCCTCCCCTGGCAGGAGCAGGCCCTGATGTCCTGGGCCGGGCTGCGCGGAGCGGTGCCCATCATCCTGGCGACCATCCCCATGGTGGCCGGAGTGCCGGGCAGCGACCGCATCTTCAACATCGTCTTCGTCCTGGTCGTCGTCTACACCCTGATCCAGGGGCCGACCCTGCCGTGGCTCGCCAGGGCGCTGCACCTCGGGCGGTCCACGGAGGCGGCCGATCTGGGAGTGGAGTCGGCGCCGCTGGAGCGGCTGCGCGGACATCTGCTGTCCGTGGCCGTTCCCGAGGGGTCCCGGATGCACGGTGTGGAGGTCGGGGAGCTCCGGTTGCCGCCGGGTTCCGCGGTCACCCTCGTGGTGCGGGAGGAGAAGAGCTTCGTCCCCGGGCCCACAACCGTGCTGCGGCACGGGGACGAGCTGCTCGTCGTCGCCACCGACCCGGTGCGGGACGCGGCGGAGCGGCGGCTGCGCGCCGTGGCACAGGGCGGGAAGCTGGCCGACTGGCTGGGCACGGGCGGCTCCGCGTCGCGCCGCCACCCTTCGAGAAGAATGCCCGATAAGCACGATATGCGGTAAAGTGCAGGGGTATATCAGTGGGCGCCACCGATTCCCAGGCGGAACAGGTCAGAGTCCCTGTACCATGAAGGCACACTGATCGACCAACTCTGCCTGACGCAGAGCTGGCGCGACCGTATGGCGGCCGCGGAGTCCCCCGCTGTGGACCCCGGTATCTACCGCAGTTCCGCGCAAGAGGACAGCTCTCGGCAGCTCCCGGCATCCCGGCGAGCGCTACCAGGCGGCAGAAAGGCAAGGGCCGTGGCATCCACGGTCGCGTCCGGCAAGCGCCCTGGTTACGGGCAGCTGCTCCGCACCCCCGGAGCATGGACGTTCCTCCTTCCGGGCTTCGCCGCGAGGCAGCCCTTCGCGATGCTGACCATCGGCATCGTCCTGCTGGTGCAGCACACCACCGGCTCCTACGGCAGCGCCGGCGCCGTGGCCGCGGTCACGGGCGTCTCGATGGCCCTGTTCGCACCGCAGAGCGGCAAGCTCGCCGACCGGTTCGGCCAGCGCGCCGTCCTGCTGCCCGGCGTGATCGTGCACGCGCTCTCGGTGTCCGCGCTGACGGTGCTCGCTCTGGCGGACGCCCCGCTGTGGGCCCTCTTCGCGGCCGCCGTGCCGGCCGGTGCCTCCGTGCCGCAGGTCGGGCCGATGGTCCGCGCCCGGTGGGCGGCACGTCTCCAGGGCTCGCCGCTGCGGCAGACCGCGGCGGCGTTCGAGTCCGTGACGGACGAGTTCACCTTCGTGGTCGGCCCGGTCCTCGCGACCGCCCTGTGCACGGGCGTCCACCCGGCGGCAGGTCTGATCGCCGAGGCCGGGCTCACCCTCGTGGGCGGTCTGCTCTTCGCCGCCCAGCGCCGCACCCAGCCCGCCCACGGCCACATCGCCGGGACGAGCCGCCGGACCTCCGCCCTGTCGGTGCCCGGTGTGCGGGTGCTCGCCGTCGCCTTCCTCGGGATCGGCTCGGTCTTCGGCGGGATGCAGGTCTCCCTCACCGCGTTCAGTGAGGAGATCGGGCAGCCCGGCGTGAACGGCCTCCTCTACGGACTCTTCGCCGCGGGCAACATGCTCGCCGGCGTCGCCGTCGGCGCCATCGCCTGGAAGACCGGCCCCCGTCGTCGCCTCATCGCCGGGTACGCCGCGCTCACCCTCGCCGCCTCCCTGCTGTGGACCGCGCACTCCGTGGCCCTGCTCGGCGCGCTCGGTCTGGTGGTCGGTCTGTGCATCGCTCCCTCCCTGATCACCGGCTACACGCTGGTGGACTCGCTGGTGCCGGCCTCCGCCCGCACGGAGGCGTTCACCTGGCTGACCGGCGCCGTCGCGCTCGGGCAGGCCGCCGGTGTCACGGTGGCCGGCCGGCTCGCGGACGGCTACGGCGCGAGCGCCGGGTTCGCCGTGCCGCTCGCCGGTACCGCGCTGGCGCTGGCCACCCTGGTGGCCCTGCGCTCCCGGCTCACTCCGGCGACGCCCGGACGGGTGGCGGCACGTGGGATCGGTCACCGAGTGCCGGTGACGGTGGACTGATCCCGCGGAATACGTCACTATGGACCGTCGTTAGCACTCATCGAGTGAGAGTGCCAGGAGGAAGACAGTGCCGACCTACCAGTACCAGTGCACCGAGTGCGGCGAGGGCCTCGAGGCGGTGCAGAAGTTCACCGACGACGCCCTGACCGTCTGCCCGAGCTGCGACGGACGCCTCAAGAAGGTGTTCTCCGCGGTCGGCATCGTCTTCAAGGGCTCCGGTTTCTACCGCAACGACAGCCGCGGCTCCTCGTCGAGCAGCTCCCCGGCGTCGTCCGCGTCGAAGACGTCCGACACGAAGTCGTCCACGGCCTCCGCGTCGTCCACGTCCTCGACGTCGTCGAGCACCGGGTCCACCACCGCGTCGAGCTCTTCCGGCTCGGCCGCCTGACACCTCCGTGCGGCTGCCCGGCCACGGCCGGGCGGCGGCACGACGCCTGACGCGCGCATGCTCGCGTCCCGGCAACCCGTACCCTCCCGGACCCCGCCCCGGCCTCCGCCGGGAGCGGGGTCCGCGGCGTGCGGGGCCCCGGATACTGTGGCCGCCATGGCGACCAACGCGAACGCAGGCCCCGGCACCGGCTCCCGTTCCACCACGGCGGAGATCGGGGTCATCGGCGGCTCCGGCTTCTACTCCTTCCTCGACAACGTCACCGAAGTACAGGTCGAGACCCCGTACGGCTCCCCGAGCGACTCCCTCTTCGTCGGCGAGATCGCCGGCCGGCGGGTGGCGTTCCTGCCCCGGCACGGGCGCGGCCACCACCTCCCGCCCCATCGCATCAACTACCGCGCCAATCTGTGGGCCCTCCGTTCTCTCGGTGTGCGCCAGGTCCTCGGACCCTGCGCGGTGGGCGGGCTGCGGCCCGAGTACGGCCCGGGCACCCTCCTGGTGCCGGACCAGTTCGTGGACCGGACGAAGGCACGGGCACAGAGCTACTTCGACGGCCTGCCGCTGCCGTCCGGCACCGTCCCCAACGTCGTCCATGTCTCCCCCGCCGACCCCTACTGCCCCAGGGGACGGCGGATCGCGCTCGAAGCCGCGCGGGGACGCGACTGGGAGCCGGTGGACGGCGGCACCCTCGTCGTCGTCGAGGGCCCGCGGTTCTCGACCCGGGCCGAGTCCCGCTGGCACGCGGCCATGGGCTGGTCGGTCGTCGGCATGACGGGGCACCCCGAGGCGGTCCTCGCCCGCGAGCTGGAACTCTGCTACACCTCCCTCACTCTGGTCACTGACCTCGACGCGGGAGCGGAGGCCGGTGAGGGCGTCTCCCACGAAGAGGTGCTCAAGGTCTTCGCCTCCAACGTCGACCGGCTGCGGGACGTGCTGTTCGACGTGGTGGCGGCCCTCCCCGCGAACGAGGACCGGGACTGCCTGTGCCGGAACGCACTCGCGGGGATGGACCCTGGATTCGAACTTCCCTGACCCTCACCCCGGAACACACACCGGCACCCCAACTCACCCGCAGCAGCGACGGAGTTGTCCACAACCCCCGACTTGTCCACAGGCTCGAACGCGGACCGGCGGAAACGTGGATCGTGAGCGGAGCCGGACACGGGCAACAGGCCCGGTCCCCGCTCACGACTGGTGGTGTTCCATGTCCTTCCACACCTGCGTCCCCCGCTCCTCCCGTACGCCCGGCCCGGGCGGCAGCCCCGGAGGTCCGACGGGCGCTGCCCCGACGGCCTCCCCGGATGCCCCGGACACCTCGGCACGGGGAGGGCCGGGCGGGTTCCCGTGGCTGCCGGCCGACCCGCAGGCGCCGGGCCCGGTGGGGGTCCCGCCGTTCCCGCCGCTCCATGTGCGGCGCAGCGGTCTGCGGCTGCGCCGGGCGCTGCGCAGGCAGCGCGGGACCATGGCCGCCGGGCTGGCCGTCACCGCGGCGGCGCTGGCCGCGACCGCCGCGGGCCAGTCCGAGGGCCACGCCGGCCGACGTACATCGGAGGCGCCGGAGACGGCGGCGCTGACCGCCGCCGCGCCCGCCCGCAAGCGGCCCGCCGACGAGGAGCTGGTGTCCGCCCCGGTCCGGATCGCCGACGCGGCGACCGTGCGGCTGCTGCGTCCCGGCGACCGGGTCGATGTGATCGCCGCCCCGGACTCCCCCTCGGAGGACGGGCCCGCGGCCGAGATCGTGGCCTCGGACGTCCGGGTCGACGAGGTGCCGGCGCCCGATGCCACCGCCCCGGAGGCGGGTGCGCTGGTCGTGCTCTCGGTCCCCCGGGACACGGCCGCCGCCCTGGCCGGCGCGGGCACGACCTCCCGGCTGGCGGTGACACTGTGCTGACGCGCACGCACACGCCCGGTCACCCGAGGAGTCACACACGGACTCGTACTGACGTATCGTCAGGTCACCTGTTCGCGGGTGCGGATTGGACAGGACGGCCCGGGGCTGCCGTAGGTTTCCCCCCTGTCCCCCTCCCCTACCGCACATGCGAAAAGAGGCTCATCCGTGAGCGAGAGCAAGCCGAGTCTGATCGAGGGCTTCAAGGCCTTCCTGATGCGTGGCAACGTGATCGACCTGGCCGTGGCCGTCGTGATCGGTGCCGCCTTCACCAACATCGTCAACGCTGTGGTGAAGGGCGTGATCAATCCGCTCGTCGGAGCATTCGGCACCAAGAATCTCGACTCCTACACCTCGTGCCTGAAGGCCCCCTGCAAGGTGGTCGACGGCGAGATGGACGGCATCCAGATCGCCTGGGGCTCGGTCCTCGGCGCCACCCTGCAGTTCCTGATCACGGCCGCCGTCGTGTACTTCCTGATGGTCCTGCCGATGGCCAAGTACCTGGCCCGCCGCGAAGCACAGCGGGCGGCGAAGGAGGGCACGCAGGAGATGATCGAGGTCAGCGAGCTGGAGGTGCTCAAGGAGATCCGCGACCACCTGGTCGCCCAGCGCTCCGGCAGCGACAGCGCCACGCCGAGCACGCCCGGCCCCTCGGCGCCCCGGAACGGGGACTGACCTCCCGCCGGAGGAATCGGACGCAGGGCCGCCCGGCGCCCGCGGGCCCGGTCGGCAGCGGGGTCTCAGAGGTGGTGGGGCGGCTTCTCGTCGAGGAAGCGGGCCAGGTCGGTGGCGCTGTCGCCGGCATGAGGCCGCTCACCCCACCCACGGTCCGTATCGTCCGCGGACTGCTGGTCCAGCGGATCGTCGAAGATCAGAGCCGGCTTCGGATGCGGCCGACCGGGCGTCTCCGCGTCTCGCGGTCCGGGGGCGGGGGCGGTGCTCATCCCTCCAGGGTACGGCCGGCCCGCCGCCCGCGGACCCGCCCCGGCCGCACCGGTTCCGGCGACGACCGTCCGAGCCCCGCGCCCCCGGCGGTCGTCTCCCGGCCGGCGCGGCCGGCCCGGTCAGCGGTCCTTGGGATCGACCCACCAGATCGCCAGGACCACCAGGAAGGACAGGCAGAGAAATCCTGCTCCCCACCAGGCGGTCGTAATCTCTCCCTGCATCCAGCTGTTGACGACCACGGTCAGCGCCCACAACTGGCCGACGACCACCGTGCACGCCAGCACGATCCGCGCGGTGAGCCGGGAGGCCCGCTCGGGCTCCTGGTCGGTGCCCGCACCGGGTCCCGGACCGGTGCGGGAGGTACGGGGGTCGCCGTAGCCGCTCGTGGGGCGGATCTGCGGGTAGCGCTCGCGCACCGGGCGGTTCAGCCGCGGATCGGCGCTGCCGGGCCGGTACGCGGGAGGGGCGTCCTCCGGGCTCCGCTCACCCATGCTCCGCTCGCCCATGCCGTCGAGGCCGTCTCCACCGCGCCCGCTCATGCCTCCTCCCCCGTGCCGGTGCCGCGCGCGCCGTACCCGGGGCACTCCAGCAGCGCCGCCTGCTCCGGTTCCCGCTCCGCGAACTGGCGGCACCACGCGTCCCGGTCGTTCTCGCCCGAGCGGACGGTGGCCAGGGCCCAGACGCCGCCGTCGGCGTCCTGGTCCAGGATCACCCGCGGCAGCGGGCGGGGCGGCGGGCCCGCCGTCACCTCTCCGGTGCGGATGTCGAAAACGCCCTCGTGGCAGGGGCAGAGGAGTTCGCCCTCCGGGCCTCGGTCGGCCCGCCAGAGGACCGCGCAGGCCAGATGGGTGCACACGGCCGAGTACCCGACGAGCGTGCCGTCCATGAGCCGGACGGCGACCGCGCGGTCGTCCTCGCCCGGATACCGGAAGGCGAGGGACTCCCCCGGTGCCAGGCTCTCGGCGATCATCTTCGGCTCCGGCGCGCCCTCGTTGTCGCCGTGCCGGTGGAGGATGCCGGCGGCGACACCGATGCCGCCGGCCGCCAGACCACCGGAGACGGTGGCCACGATGCGCAGATAGTCCCGGCGCGTGGTGAGCGCGTCGGCGGCGATCCGGTCGTGCGGGGCCTCCTGCGCGGCGTCCGGCGCGGGTTCGCCCGTCGGCGGCTGCTGGGTGATGCTCATGGGACATCCGCTCCGTTGATCCGGACGATCGGCAGGCCCCCGGGGACCGGCCACCGCACCTTGTCGGCGGGCACGACCATCGCCACACCGGTCTTGACGACGACGTCGCCGAAGGTGAAGGAGTCCGCGACCCGCACTCCGGGGCGCTCGGCCTCCAGCTCCTCCTGCGTTCCGTAGAAGAGCGCGCCGGTGGGGCAGACCGTGGCGCACATCGGGGCGAGGCCGTAGGCGGTGCGGTCGTAGCAGAGGTTGCACTTCATCTGGAGCTTCGCCCCGAGGTCGATCTTCGGTACGCCGAAGGGGCAGGCGCTCACGCAGTTCGCGCAGCCGATGCAGCGGGTGGTGTCCGCCTGCTGCACCACACCGTCGGCGGTGACCAGGATCGCGTCGGCCGGGCACACCTCGGCGCACGGGGCGACGGGGTCCTCGCAGTGCATGCAGACCGTGGGAAGGGAGGCGACGGAGTGCCCCTCGTCGGGGTAGTCGAGATGGATCATGGACGTGCCGCGGTGGGAGTCGCATTCGCGGCAGGCCGAGACACACGCCTGGCAGCCGATGCAGCGACCCGGATCGATGAAGATCGTTCTGCCCATCATGGCGGGCCTCAGCCCCTCTCTGCGGTGCCGCGCCCCTGCGGGGACGTGGGCGGCAGCGGGTCGGTACGGGAGACCTGGGTCTCGGGGTAGGCCACCTGTCCCGGGGCCACGGGTGGCGCGGGCACCACGTCGACGGCCTCGGCGGCCTCCAGGCGGCACGCGCACACCTTGTACTCGGGGATCTTGGACCGGGGGTCGAGGGCGTCGATGGTGAGCGCGTTCGCCGCGGTCGGCACCGGCCAGTGGTACGGCACGAAGACGGTGTCGGGCCGGATCGCCTCGGTGGCGAGGGCGGGGAAGACCTCGCTGCCGCGGCGGGTGACCACCCGGACCGGGTCCCCGGTGGCGAACCCGAGGGAGGGGTGCACCTCCACCCAGGGCCGGGGTGTCTGCTCCACGAGGGCGCCCAGTCGCCTGGTCTGGTTGCCGGAGAGGAAGTGGGCGACGGTCCGCCCGGTGGTGAGTGACATCGGGTACTCGTCGCTGTAGGGGTCCACCGGCGGATGCCAGTCGACGACCTGGAGGTGGATCCGCCCGTCGGGGTGGTAGGTGCGGCCGGTCTCGAACAGCCGGGGTGTGCCCGGGTGGTCGGTGGACGGGCAGGGCCAGGCGATGCCTCCGGTCTCCTCCAGCCGCTCGTAGGTGATGCCGTAGTAGTCGTTGACCGTCCCCGCCGACGCGATCCGCAGTTCCTCGAACACCTCCCGCGAGCCGGCGAAGGCGAACTTGTCGCCCGCGCCGAGCCGCTGGGCGAGTTGGCACAGGACCCAGGTGTCGGTGCGCACGCCCGGGGGCGGTTCCTGGGCCTTGTTGTGCTTGACCACACGCGCCTCGGCGTTCGCCATCACCCCCTCGTCCTCGGCCCAGGTCGTCACGGGGAGGACTACGTGGGCGTTGGCCGCCGTCTCGGAAAGGAAGAAGTCGAATTGCGCATGGAACTCGACGGCGTCGTAGCCGTCCTTGACCACCCGGTAGTTGGGCAGCGACACGAAGGGGTTGTTGCAGACGCCGATCAGGCCGCGGATCTCGCCGCGCTGCATCTGCCAGACCATCTCCATCATCGAGGTCCCGGCGGGCGGGAGTTCGGACTCCTCGATGCCCCAGATCTCGCAGATCTGCCGGCGGTGCTCGGGATTCGTGATCGACCGGCCGCCCGGGAGCAGGTCGGACTTCTGGCCGTGCTCCCGGCCGCCCTGGCCGTTGCCCTGGCCGGTGATGGTGCCGTACCCGGCCCCCGGCCGGCCGATGTTGCCGGTGGCCACGCAGAGGTTGATGACGGTGAGGCAGTTCTCGACGCCCTGGGAGTGGTGCTCGATGCCCCGGGCGTGCCAGGCCATGGCCTTGCCCGCGCTCGCGAAGGCCCGGGCGACCTGGACGATCTGCTCGGCGGGCACACCGCAGATCTCCGCGGCGCGGGACGGCGGGTACTCGGCGGCCTTGGCGCGCACCTCCTCCCAGCCGGTCGCGTGCGTGGCGAGGTACGCCTCGTCCGTCAGGCCCTCGGCGATCACGACGTTCAGCACGGAGGTGAAGAAGGCGGCGTCGGTGCCGGGCCGGAGGGCGACGTGGATGTCGGCGGTGCGGGCGATCGCCGTCTCCCGCGGGTCCACGACGATCAGGCTCGCGCCGCGGTCCCGGGCGCCCCGGCCCGGTCGATGCCGAAGGCGAGCTTGTTGGCACCCGCCGCGGAGACCATGCAGAGCCGGCCGTTGTAGTCGACGTGGCGGGACTTCAGCGCGACGCGGGCGAACTTGCCGACGAGATAGGTCTTCTCGGAGAAGAGGCTGGCCCCGCCCAGCATCCCGAAGGCGTCGTTGCCGTGGGCTTCCTGGATACGCCGGACCTCGGAGGCGGTGAAGTCGAGGGCCTCCTCCCAGGACACCTCCCGGAAGGGTTCGTCCCGGGACCGGCGCATCAGCGGGGCGGTGAGGCGGTCGGGGTGGTTGACCTGCTGATAGGCGTTGATGCCCTTGGGGCACAGGCGCATCCGGTTGACGTCGTGGTTGCGCGGCTCCACGCCGAAGACCTTGCCGCCGTTGTCGACGCGGAGGTACATCCCGCACTGGACCCCGCAGAAGCAGCAGTGGGTCGGCACGAGGGTCTCGCCGTTCTGGTCGGCGTGCCACTGGTCGGCCGGGATGCCTCCGGCGTCGCGGAAGGCCCGGGTGCCGGGCGGGGCGATGGAGGGGTCGAGGGGGACCGCCGTCCGCTGGTCGGACGTCACTTGAAGCCCTTCTTGACGTGGGTCAGGTACGCGTTGCCGCGCAGGACGCGCTTGCAGCGGGGGCAGTACTCGGCCCATTCGGCGAAGTCCAGCTTCAGGTCCCGCATGGTGCCCTGGAGGTTCTCGACGTAGGGCGTGGTGTCCACGGGCTCCTGGCAGCGGCGGCAGTGGAAGACCTGTTCGTTCTGCCGGGCGGTGTACTTGAACAGCTGCATCCCGACGGCTGCGGGGCGCTGCACGATGTGGAAGAACTTGCCGAACGGGATGTAGATCAGCGTGAAGACCACGGACACCATGTGCAGGATCGCCAGGAACTCGTAGCCGCCGCCGTGCAGGAACAGGGAGGAGAAGGTGAGCAGGAGCCCGGTCACGGAGATGACGATGAGGGCGATCAGCGGGACGAGGTCGTAGGCGAAGCGCTGGCCCGTGACGGCGCCCCGGTCCCTCATCCGCCGCCACAGGAAGTAGGAGGCTCCCGGGATGACGAGGACGGCCGCGATGTCCAGCCCGTGGAACATGAGCCAGCCGAAGAAGTCCAGCGAGTCGAAGCCGAGGACCTTGAATCCCCAGATCCGCATCTCGTAGCCGGGCCCGGAGCCGGTGGCGGAGGTGAAGGTGAACCAGCCCCAGGTGAGGGGGAAGGTGATCAGGGCGGCGAGGACGCAGCCCCAGAAGATCAGCTGGTGGGCGACCCACCGGCCGTGCGAGCGGGCGCCGAGGAACTTCTGGAAGCCGAGGTAGGTGGCGATCATGCGCGGCACCGCGGTGGGCGCGCGGCGGAAGTTCTCCATGGAGAGGAAGCTGCGCCAGCCCTGCTTGAAGAGCCGGCGGGCGCCGGGGGAGGAGACCCAGACCGTGTAGCGGTAGGTGACGCCGAAGGCCAGGAAGACCGTCGCGACGGCGTACGGGAGGAGGGCGGAGTCGAAGTCCCGGAGCATCCGGCTCCCGAACACGATGGCGAGGACCAGCAGCACCGACACGGCGGTGGCCGTGAGTGCGGCGCGGGTCTGGACGGGCAGGGGCTGCCGGCTTCCAGGGGCCGCCGCGCCCGGGGCGCCGGGCCCGACCGGTACGCCGGGGCCGCCCGGTCCGCCGGGGCCGGGCGTTTCCCCCGCGAGGGCCGCCGGGGCCGCGGGCGGGGTGGCGGGCCGGTCCGGCGGGGCCGGCGGAACGGGCGGCTTCGCCGGTACGGCGGGGTCTTCGGGTGGCTCGGTCACGGAGACACCGTAGGGCGATTTATACCGTTGGACCCGTTCTGCGGGGCGGCGGGGTGAGGCTTTCGGCCGAACGTTCCGCCCCCGCGCGGCCACTTCCCGACGCCCCGTCACACCCGGGGACCGTCAACTACGGTGGCGTCATGGGCGACCACCACAGCTCCGCATCCGGGAGCACACCGAGCGGGCCGGCGGGCGGACTGACCGATGTATTGGGCTTGCGGGTCGGCCACGCGGCCGTCCCCGGTCCCGGGGCCCTCAGCGGTACGACCGTCGTCCTGGCACCGGAGGGCGGCGCGGTCGCGGCCGTCGACGTCCGGGGCGGCGGCCCGGGCACCCGGGAGACCGACGCGCTCGACCCCCGCAACCTCGTCCAGCGTGTCGAGGCCGTCGTCCTCACCGGCGGCAGCGCCTACGGCCTGGATTCCGCGGCCGGGGTGATGGCCTGGCTGGAGGAGCAGCACCGGGGTGTGCGGGTGGGGCCGGACCCGGCGCAGGTGGTTCCCGTCGTCCCGGCCGCCTGTGTCTTCGACCTGGGCCGCGGCGGCGACTGGAAGGCCCGGCCGACGGCCGCGACCGGGCGGGCGGCCGTCGCGGCGGCCGCCGCGCAGGACGAGGGCGCGCCCGTGGCGGAGGGCTCGGTCGGCGCCGGGACGGGCGCCGTCATCGGCGCGCTCAAGGGCGGGATCGGGACGGCGAGCCGGGTGCTGGACTCCGGGATCACGGTCGCGGCGCTCGTCGTCGCCAACGCGGTCGGGTCCGCGGTGGACCCGCGCACGGGCGCGCTCTACGGTGCGTACGTCACCGAACGCGCCGCCGAACCGGCGCCGGAGGTGCACGCGGCGGCGCTGCTCCGCGTCGCCGAGGCCCGCGAGCGGCAGGGGCCGCAGCCGCTGAACACGACACTCGCCGTGGTCGCCACCGACGCGGACCTGACCCGCGCCCAGGCGCACAAACTGGCGGGCACCTCGCACGACGGCATCGCCCGCGCCGTCCGCCCGGTCCATCTGATGAACGACGGCGACACGGTGTTCGCCCTGGCCACGGGCGCGCAGGCGCTGGACGCCGGCAATCCGCTCGCCCTCAACGACCTCCTCGCGGCGGGTGCGGACGTGGTGACCGAGGCGATCGTCCGGGCCGTCCGCGCGGCCCGGGGAGTCGACGGCCCCGGCGGCCCGTTCCCCGCCTACCGGGACCTCTACGGCACCGGCTGACGCCCGGCGGCCGCCGGTCGCGGAGACATACGACGGACGGGAACTCCCGTCCGTGCGCCCGTCGTTTTACCTGAACCTTGACCGCACTGTCCGCCCCAGGCGCTACGTTGAGCAATCGGAAAGTGACGTGTGGCGACGGCCTGGAGACCCTCTTGAACGATCCCATCGACCCGCACGAGACCACCGGAACCCACATCGCGCGACTCCTCGGCCGGGCGCTCAACTCCTTCGAGCTGCCGGACGCCGTGGTGGAGCGCCTCGAATCGGCGCTGGCGCACGCCGGTTCACTGCACTCCTCGCACCACTCCTCGGGGTTCCACCGGTCGCTGTACCGCCACGCCTACCTGCTGAGCGACGGCAGTCCGCTCGTCCTGTGGGAGCTGGTGCACAGCACCGGCCGGGAGGAGGCGGAGCAGCACGAGGTGTACGCGGAGGAGCAGGAGGCCCGGCTCGCCGCGTCCCGCCTGCCGGCCGGATTCCCCGGACTCGGTGACGACGAGGGGCGGTTGGGCCAGGGACCGTTCGACGCGGGGCCGTTCGCTCCGGACGCCGGGGCGCCCGCCTTCGACCTCGACGCGGACCTCGATCTGCTCGCCGCGCTGATGTCCCCGCCCCCGCCGCCCCTCCCGCCGGTGTACACGATCGACGACTCCCCGGACCACGCCCGCCGGGTGCTGCGCCGCGCGGAGAACGCGGACCGGCCCGGCGAGCACACGGCGCTGCGGCTGCGCGCCGCGTTCGCGCACCACATCACCCAGGTCTTCGGCCGGCAGTACCGGGTCGACGGCAAGGACGCCGGATTCACGCTCTACGAGCACGCGTTCCTGCTCATGGACGGCACCGAGACCAGCCTGTGGGAGGTCGAGCACACGGCCACCCCCGACGGCCGCCATATGTGCGAGGTGTACGAGGAGGAGCGAGCGGCCCGCCAGGCGATGGAACTCCGCGCGCAGGTCCGCTGACGCGGAACGCCGGGGCACTGACGCCACGCACCGCGCGCCGGGTCCCGCGGCCCTGTCGGGGCCGCGGGACCCGGCGCGCGGCGGCCGGGAGGCGGAGGGTCAGCGGGTGAGCGCGGGCTCCGGTTCGCCGGCTCCGTCGGCGGGGTGCCCGGCGGCGTGACCGGCGTGGTCACCGGCGGGCGACACGTCGGCCGCCGCCGCCCCCGGCGCGTCGTCGGGGCCGTCCCCTTCGGCGACCGCCGCGGTCTCCTGGTGCTGCTTGGGCCGGGCCGGGAGCGCGAACATCAGCAGGAAGATGGCCCCGAGGACCGCCGCGACCCACCACAGCGAGTGCCGGAACGCGTCGGTGAACACCGCCCCCACGGCCCCCGCCCCCGCCGCGTCGGGCGCGAGGTGTGCCTCGTCGACCGTGCCGAAGAAGACCACCGAGACGAGCCCCAGTCCGAGGGCGTTGCCCATCTGGGTCGTCGTGTTGATGAGTCCGGACGCCGATCCGGCGTGCTCGCGCGGCACTTCGGACAGGACCGCGTCGGTCAGCGGTGCCACGATCAGGCCCATGCCGAGCCCCATCACGACCAGCGGCAGCACCATCTGCCAGGGTTCGATCGCGGTGCCGTACCGGCCGGCCTCCCAGATGTAGAGGAGCAGCCCGAGCGCCATCGTCGCCGCGCCCGCCTGGAGGACCTTGCGCCCGAAGCGCGGCACCAGGAGCTGCACCGAGAGGCCCGCCGCCACCGACACGGCCACGGAGAACGGCACCCCGGTCACGCCCGCCTTCAACGGGCTCCAGCCCAGCCCGATCTGCATGTACAGCGTCCACACCAGGAAGAAGATGCCGAGCACGACGCCGAAGGTCAGCTGCACGGCGATACCGGCGGCGAAGCTCTTCACCCGGAACAGGGCGAGTTCGACCAGCGGGGAGCCGTCCCGGCGGGTCTTGCGGCGCTCGTACAGCACGAAGGCGCCGAACACCGGCAGGCTGCCTGCCATGCACAGGTGACCCCACAGCGGCCAGTCCAACTCCCGTCCACGGGTGAGCGGGTAGATCAGCATCAGCAGGCCGAGGGTGATCAGGGCGACGCCGACGAGGTCGAGCCGCAGTGCCTTCGCGGCGCGGGACTCGGTGATGTACTTGCGGCCCAGCAGGAAGCCGGCGATGCCGACGGGCAGGTTGATCAGGAAGATCGGCCGCCATTCGAGGCCGAACAGGTTCCACTGGGTCAGCAGCGCCCCCAGCAGCGGCCCGGACACCGCGCCGAGTCCGACGACGGCTCCGAACAGCCCGAAGACCTTGCCCCGTTCGTGCGCGGGGAAGGTGACATGGACGATGGAGAGCACCTGCGGCACCATCATCGCGGCCGACGCGCCCTGGAGCAGCCGGGCCGCGACCAGGGTCTCCGCGTTCGGGGCGAACCCGCAGAGCGCGGAGGCGGCGGTGAACGCGGCGATGCCGACGAGGAAGAGGCGCTTGCGGCCGTAGATGTCGCCGAGCCGGCCGCCCGTGATCAGACCGGCCGCGAAGGCGAGGGCGTACCCGGCGGTGATCCACTGGATCGCGCCGAAGGAGGCGCCCAGGTCCCCTTCGATGCTGGGGATGGCGATGTTGACGATGGTGACGTCGACCAGGTCCATGAAGGCGGCCGTCATCACGACGGCGAGGGCGATCCACCGCCGCCGGTCCCCCGCCGCGCCCGCACCCGGCTCCGCGCCCGAGACCGGCCCGCTCCCCGTGGCCGGGCCCGCCTCCGTGTGCGCGCTCGCCTCCGGGTGCGCGCTCGCGTCCGTACCCGTACCCGTCTTCGTGGCCGCGTCCTCGGCCCTGGGCTGCTGTGAACTCATACGGGAAGTCTGTCGGCCATATAGGTCAGATCATGTCCTGTACGGGGAGCATCCTGGACCCATGACGGACACCCCGGCACGGCTGCTGAATCTGCTGTCACTGCTCCAGACGCCACGCGAGTGGCCCGGGAGCGAACTGGCCGAGCGGCTGGAGGTCAGCGCGCGCACCATCCGGCGCGACATCGACCGGCTGCGCGCCCTCGGCTACCCGGTCGAGGCCACCAAGGGCGCCGTCGGCGGCTACCGGCTGGTGGCCGGTGCGGCGATGCCGCCGCTGCTGCTCGACGACGAGGAGGCGGTCGCCATCGCGGTGGGGCTGCGGGCGGGCGCCGGGCACGCGATCGAGGGGGTGGAGGAGGCGTCCGTACGGGCGCTCGCCAAGCTGGAGCAGGTGCTGCCGTCGCGGCTGCGCCACCGGGTGTCGACCCTCCAGGCGGCGACGCTGCCGCTGACCCGGGGCGACGGCGCGTCGATCGACCCGCGCACCCTGACGGTGATCGCGGGCACGGTCACCGGGCACGAGCACCTGCGGTTCGCCTACCGGGCGGGCGACGGCGCGGAGACCCGGCGGAAGGTGGAGCCGTACCGGCTGGTGTCCACGGGACGGCGCTGGTACCTGGTCGCGTACGACCTCCAGCGGGACGACTGGCGGACCTTCCGGGTGGACCGGGTGACGGAGCCGTTCGCGACGGGCGCACGGTTCACCCCGCGCGAGGCGCCGGTGGGGGACGCGGCGGAACTGCTGAGCCACACGATGTCCCGGTCGCAGCAGGAGCATGAGCTGGACGTGGAGTTCGAGGCGCCGGCGTCGCACGTCGCGGCGAAGCTGCGCGGGGAACTCGGAGCGCCGGAGCCGACGGGAGAGGAGACCTGCCGGCTGCGCGGGCGCTCCACGGACTCGGTGGAGTGGCTGGCGATGCGACTGGCCCTGGTGGACTGCGAGTTCACCGTGCACGGACCGGAGGTGCTGCGGCAGTACATGACGGCGCTGGCCGGCCGCCTCGCCCGCTCGGTGCCGCCCCGGCCCTGACGGCGGCGCGCCACCGGTGACCCGGAGCCGCCGCCCGAGCCCGGGAGCCAGAGCCCGGACCGGAACGCCACCCGGGTGGGGCCGCGCCGAAAGGCAAGCCGCGCAACCCGCGCCCGGCGGCCCGGAGTTCGGGCCGCCTCGCGGGGAGCGGGTCGCGTCAGGCCGCCGCGTCGAAGCCCGTGTCGCGGGCCATCTTCTTGAGTTCCAGCAGCGCGTGCTTCTCGATCTGGCGGATCCTCTCGCGGGTGAGGCCGTGCTCCTTGCCGACCTCGGTGAGGGTGCGCTCGCGGCCGTCCTCGATGCCGTACCGCATGCGGATGATGGAGGCGGTGCGGTTGTCCAGCTTGCCGATCAGGCCGTCGAGTTCCTCGCTGCGCAGCAGCGTGAGCACCGACTGCTCCGGGGACACCGCGGAGGTGTCCTCCAGCAGATCGCCGAACTGGGTCTCGCCCCCGTCGTCCACGGACATGTTGAGGCTGACGGGGTCACGGGCCCAGTCCAGGACGTCGGTCACGCGCTCCTCGGTGGAGCCCAGCTCCGCCGCGACCTCGGCGGCCTCCGGGTCCCGCCCGTGCTCGCGGTTGAACTCGCGCTGGACACGGCGGATCCGGCCGAGCTCCTCCACCAGGTGGACGGGGAGCCGGATGGTCCGGGACTGGTCGGCTATGGACCGGGTGATCGCCTGGCGGATCCACCACGTGGCGTACGTCGAGAACTTGAAGCCCTTGGCGTAGTCGAACTTCTCGACCGCGCGGACCAGGCCGGCGTTGCCCTCCTGGATCAGGTCGAGGAGGGGCAGCCCGCTGCGCGGGTACCGGCGGGCGACGGCGACGACGAGCCGGAGGTTGGAGCGGATGAAGACGTCCTTCGCGCGCTCGGCGGCCTCGGCGAGCGCCTCCAGCTCCTCCTCGGTCGCCTTGGTGTCGCTCTGCACCTCTCCGTCGAGGATCTGGCGGGCGTACACCCCGGCCTCGATGGTCTGGGACAGCTCGACCTCCTTGGCGGCGTCGAGCAGCGGCGTGCGCGCGATCTCGTCGAGGTACATGCCGACCAGGTCGCGGTCGGCGATCTCCCCGCCCACGGCGCGAACGCTGCTTGCCCTGTCGGTCCCTCCGGACTCGGACTGCCGACGGGCGACGGCACGGGTTGCCATGCGAGCTCCCTTGCTGAGTAGGTCGCGACACCCTCTCGGGTGCCCTGCATCCGATGAAAACAACGACTGGAATCAGGACAGAATTCCCATGCGAGGCATCGATTTTCGCGATCATGCAGTACCCTGTCCGGCTCTCGCGCCCGGCCGGGGACCTCGCCCACCACAGATCCGCAGGTCAGGGCGGGGGAACCGAGAGGTCCGCACCCCGGGCGGCCGCCGTCGGCCGCACCGCGTGTGAGACCACCGTCACCCTCGGGCACCAGGGTTCCGCCCCCGCGGACAACGCCGTCCGCGTCTGCGCTTCTGCCCCACTAGACGTCCGGTACCCCCGCACGGTTGCTCAGGATGCCCGTTTTGTCGTCGCGAGCCCGCGCGAACCCGGCGCGTTTGTCGTCGCGACCCCGCGCGAACCCGGCGCGCGCCGCGCACACCCCGCACCGGCCCTTCGCGCACCCCTCAGCCGAACTGGACGGACCGCTTGGCGAGCCCCATCCAGAAGCCGTCGATCACGCTCCGCCCCTGGTCCAGCTCCCCTTCCGACGCCCCCAGGGTCACGAAGAGGGGCGCGAAGTGCTCGGTGCGCGGGTGGGCGAGGCGTCCGGCCGGCGCCTTGTTCTCGAAGTCGAGGAGGGCGTCGATGTCCGCGCCCGCCAGCGCCTCGCGCCCCCACTCGTCGAACTCGGCCGACCAGGCCGGGGTGCCGTCGTGCCGCAGGGCGGCCAGGTTGTGCGTGAAGAAGCCGCTGCCGACGATCAGCACACCCTCGTCGCGCAGCGGCGCGAGCCGCCGCCCGATCTCCAGGAGCCCGCTCGGGTCGAGGGTGGGCAGGGAGATCTGGAGGACGGGGACGTCCGCCTCAGGGAACATCTCCACCAGGGGCACGTACGCGCCGTGGTCGAGGCCCCGGTCGGGCACGTCCTGGACCGGCGTCCCGGCCCGGCGCAGCAACTTGCACACCGCGTCGGCGAGGGCGGGGGCGCCGGGGGCCTCGTAGCGGACGCGGTAGTAGTGCTCGGGGAAGCCCCAGAAGTCGTATACGAGGGGAAGGGTCTCGGTCGCGCCGAGGGCGAGTGGGGCCTCCTCCCAGTGCGCGGAGACGACGAGGATCGCGGTGGGGCGGGGCAGCTCCGCGGACCAGGCGGCGAGTTGCCCGGGCCAGACCGGGTCGTCGGCGAGGGGCGGGGCGCCGTGCGACAGATACAGGGCGGGCATGCGCTCGCTTGCGGGTACGCGCTCCCCCGCGGACAGGCGCTCCGGCGCGGGTACGCGCGCCCCGGCGGGCGGCGCGGGTACGCGCCCTCCGGCAGGCGCGGCGGCGGCGTTCATGGCGGCTCAGCCTCCGATCATCAACTTGAAAGTTCAAGCTCGTAGCACCGACCACCCTAGGTCCAATTAGTTCAACTTTCAAGCATAGGGTCGTAGAGTGGGTTCATGAACTTGGCATCCACTGGTGACAAAGGCGTCGCACCCCGATGGCTGACCGAGGACGAGCAACGTGTGTGGCGCTCGTACCTCCACGCCACCACTCTCCTGGAGGACCACCTCGACCGCCAGCTCCAGCGGGACGCGGGCATGCCGCACATCTACTACGGCCTGCTCGTGCAGCTCGCGCAGGCGCCGCGGCGCCGGATGCGGATGACCCGGCTGGCGATCGACGCGAAGATCACCCGCTCCCGGCTCTCGCACGCCGTGGCCCGGCTGGAGAAGAACGGCTGGGTGCGCCGCGAGGACTGCCCCTCCGACCGGCGCGGCCAGAACGCCGTGCTGACGGACGAGGGGTACGAGGTCCTGAAGCGCACCGCGCCCGGCCATGTGGAGGCCGTGCGCCAGGCGATGTTCGACCGGCTCACCCCCGAACAGGTCCGCCAGCTCGGCGAGATCATGCAGGTCATAGCGGAGGGCCTGCAGCCGCAGGACACCGGCGCCGACCTCCCCTGGCTCCGCTGAGAGCAGGACGCGGGTGAGAGCAGGACGCGGGCGCCGACGGGCAGGCGCCGCCCGCACCCACGGCCGAGGGCCCGGCCCGGGGAACCACCCCCGGGCCGGGCCCTCGGCCGTAGCGCCTCACCGCACTCGCGGCCCCGGCGCCGGTGTCGGTGTCAGTGTCAGTGCGCGACCACCGGCACCCTGACCTGGTCCTCGGCGCCTTCCCCGGCGCCCGGACCGCCCCCGGCCGGACCCATGTCCGGGCGGCCCGTGTTGACCAGGGCGGCGGCGATCGCGGCGGCCGCCACGAGGATGCCGACGGCCCACCAGATCGCCGACGAGAAGCCGTGCACCATGCCCTGGAGCTCCAGCAGCCTCGGGTCCCGCGCGCCGGCCGCGTGCGAGGCGATGTACGAGGTGGTGGCGGAGGCGGCGATGGTGTTCAGCAGCGCGGTGCCGATCGCGCCGCCCACCTGCTGCGAGGTGTTGACCATCGCGGAGGCGACACCGGCGTCGGCCGGGTCCACCCCGTGCGTGGCCAGCGACATCGCGGGCATGAACGCCGTACCCATACCGAGGCCCAGCAGCACCTGGGCGGGCAGGATCAGGCCCGCGTAGGAGCTGTTCACGTCGAGCTGGGTCAGCATCAGCATGCCGGCCGCGGCGACGAGGAAGCCGGGCGCCATCAGCAGGCGCGGCGGCACGCGCGTCATCAGCCGGGTCCCGATCTGGGTCGAGCCCACGATCATGCCGACGATCATCGGCAGGAAGGCGAAGCCCGTCATGACCGGGGAGTACTCCTTCACGACCTGGAGGTAGAAGGTCAGGAAGAGGAAGAGCCCGAACATCGCGATGATCGCCAGACCCAGCGACAGGTAGACACCGCCGCGGTTGCGCTCGGTCAGCACCCGCAGGGGCAGCAGCGGCGAGGACACCTTCGCCTCGGTGACGACGAAGGCCAGCAGCAGGACGGCGGACGCGATGAACATGCCGACGGTCAGACCGTCCGACCAGCCCGCCGACTCGGCGCGGGTGAAGCCGTAGACCAGCGCGACCAGACCCAGGGTGGAGAGGACCACGCCCGGCAGGTCGAGGGGCGAGCGGTTGCGGGCGCCGGAGGGCTCGCGGATCACCAGATAGGCGCCGATCGCCGCGACGATCGCGAACGGGATGTTGACGAAGAAGGTCCAGCGCCAGTTCAGGTACTCGGTGAGGAAGCCGCCCAGGATCAGGCCGACCGCGCCACCGCCACCGGCGATGGCTCCGTAGATGCCGAACGCCTTGGCGCGCTCCTTGGCGTCGGTGAACATCACGGCCAGCAGCGACAGGGCCGCCGGGGCGAGCAGCGCACCGAAGGCACCCTGGAGGGCACGGGCGCCGAGCATCATGGCCTCACTGGTCGCGGCGCCGCCGAGGGCGGACGCGGCGGCGAAGCCGAGGAGGCCGACGACGAAGGCGCGCTTGCGGCCCCAGAGGTCGGCGATCCGGCCGCCGAAGAGCAGCAGTCCGCCGAAGGCGAGGGCGTAGGCGGTGATGACCCACTGCCGGTTGCCGTCGGAGATGCCGAGGTCCTGCTGGGCGGTGGGGAGCGCGATGTTCACGATCGTCGCGTCCAGCACCACCATCAGCTGGGCGAGGGCGATGAAGACCAGGGCCTTCCAGCGGTTGGGCTCGGAAAGGGAGAGATCGGGCGTCTTGGGCATGGGTCCCGCCACCTAGGTGTTCGC
This sequence comes from Streptomyces sp. NPDC005805, assembly GCF_040630445.1. Taxonomy (NCBI): domain Bacteria; kingdom Bacillati; phylum Actinomycetota; class Actinomycetes; order Kitasatosporales; family Streptomycetaceae; genus Streptomyces; species Streptomyces sp. NPDC005805. The sequence goes on along the minus strand of NZ_JBEXXN010000003.1, from coordinate 158,152 downwards.
TGAGGGCACGCGGAAGCCGCGCGTGTCGGTGAGAGGTCCCGTCGCACGCCGGAGGCGCGTGCGGCGGTGAAGGTCCGTCCGGCGGGGTCGCGTCGGTGGGACGCCCCCGGGCGGGGTGAGGTCGTGGGTCACGCGGGACGGGGTCCTGCCGTCCGGTGCGCGTGCCGCGGGGTCAGGCGGCGCGTGGGCCGCGTGCGGTCATGGGGTGCTCCGCAGGTCGTCGAAGGTCGCTGCCGAGCCGGGCAGGGTGGAGCGCGCGGGCGCCTCCAGTCCGTCCAGGAAGAGCTGGAGATGGCGGTGGACGAAGCGGTCCATGTTCGGGCACAGGGTGCCCGGCAGGGGCCGGGTCAGCTGGGAGAGGGCGACCATCAGATCGCCCACGGCGACGTCCGGGCGCACCCGCCCGGCCGACTGGGCCCGGCGGACGAGACCCTGGACGGCCTCCTCCAGACGGTCCTTCCCGGCGAGCAGATCGGGGTGGTCGCTCTCGAAGGCGCCGGAGAGCATCGGGCACAGGGCGCCGATGCGCTCGTCGGCCGCGGCGTGCACGAACCGCCGCAGCGCCGCGAACGGGTCGGCCTCCTCGGCCGTCGCCGTCCCGGCCGCCGCCGTGGTCCGCGCCATCACGGAGAGCACGACCTCGCGGACGAGCACGGCACGGTCGGGGAAGTGGCGGTAGAGCGTGGCGTTGCCGATGCCCGCGCGGCGGGCGATCTCGTCGAGCGGGACGTCGGGCCCGTTCTCGACGAACATCTCGCGCGCGGCCGACACGATCCGCTCCCTGTTCCGCAGGGCGTCGGCCCGCGGTCGCGGGGTGCGGCGCGCTTCGGTGGCGGCGGGGCTCACGGCTCCACGTCCTTCCGGTCGGTCCCGCCGGGGCGGGTGGGTTCCCCCGGGCGGGTCGGTCCCGCCGGAGCGGGCCGGCTCCACCAAAGCGGGGAGGGCTTCCCCGTTTCACGGGGCCACGAGTGCAAACGGGGAAGCGGTCCCCGGTTATTTCCCCTGATCAATGTGACCCCCATCACCTTCCCGCGATCCAATCGCCCTGCCCGAAAGACCCCTCGAACGGCTCAGCCCGGCGCGCGCCCCCCGGGCCCCCGGCACAGGCTGATCCGCAGAGCGCAGCGAGGGTCCGGCCTGCTGCCGCGGACCGAAGGCGGACGCATGCAGCAGCCCCACCACCGGATATCCGGCGAGAGCAGCACCCGGTCCCCGCGGCCGGGAGGCAGTGCGCCTCGCCCCCGTTCGCGCCGCCTCGGGGCCCTGGCCGCCGTCGCCGCTCTCGCCCTGGCGGCCCTGACCACCGCGAGCGCGACCCTCCCCGCCTCCACCCGCGCGACCGCCGGCCCGGTCGCCGCCCCGGACGCCACCGGGCTGGGACCCTGCCGCCTGCCGGCCCCCCTGGGCGTCCAGATGTCGGTGGGACTGCCCACCCCCGAGGGCTACACGCCCTCCACCGGCGAGATCAGCGCCCTCAACCTGATGATCGACTTCCCGGACGCGGAGGGCGAGGGCTCGGCACTCGACCGGCTCGCCGAGTTCTTCCCGCAGACCTCCGAATGGTTCCGCACCAGCTCCTACGGACGGCTCAGCTACCGGCCCCACGCCCCGGTGGGCGACTGGCTGCGCATGCCCCGCCCGTTCGCCGACTACGGCATAGAGCGCGGCTCCCCCTACGAGCCCGGCTACCGGGAACTCGTCGAGGACCTGGTCGAAGTCGCCGACGCCGAGGTCGACTTCAGCGCCTACGACCTGGTCAACGTCCTCGTCACCCCCAACGCGGGCCCCTCGGCGCTGGACACCGTGCTCTCGGTGACCTTCTCGGGCAACGGCGAGGCCCCGCACGCGGACGGGGTGCCCCTCTCCAACACCTCGTTCGTCTACAGCCGCCAGGACGACGGCTCGGGCTCGTACGAGGAGACCGGCTACCGGGTCCTCCCCCACGAGAACGGCCATGTCTTCGGCCTGCCCGACCTCTACACGGCCGACGGCGGCGGCGCGGTCGGCCACTGGGACATCATGTCCGAGGACTGGGGGGCCAACAACGACCTGCTCGGCTGGCACAAGTGGAAGCTCGGCTGGCTGGACAACGAGCAGATACGCTGCGCCGCCGCTCCCGGCACCACCGAGTACGCACTGACCCCCCTGGCCACCTCCGGCGGTTCCAAGATGGCCGTGGTACCGCTCGGCGAGGACACCGGCTACGCCGTCGAGGTGCGCACCCGGGGCGGCAACGACGACGAGGTGTGCCGTCCGGGCGTGCTCGTCTACAAGGTCCGCTCCGGGGTGGACACCGGCCAGGGCCCGATCACGGTCGCGGACAGCAAGCGGGACAGCGGCGGCTGCACCCGCAGCCCCAATGTGCACGCCGAACTGTCCGACGCCGCCTTCGTGCCGGGCGAGACCTTCACCGACGACAAGCACGGGGTGCGCATCTCGGTGGTCGGCGAGGAGAAGGGGACGTACCGGGTCCGGATCACCCGCTCCTGAGCCCGGCGACACCCTGGCGCGGAGGGCCTCACGCGTCCGGGGCGAACTCCGCGCGGAGGGCCTGCTTCAGCACCTTGCCCGTCGCGTTGCGCGGCAGGGGCGCCTCCCGCAGGGCCACCCGCGACGGCACCTTGTACGCGGCCAGCGCCCGCCCGGCGTGGGCCCGCAGCTCCTCCGGTCCGGCCGCCGCGCCGGGGCGGAGCCGCACCACCGCGGCCACCTCCTCCCCCAGCCGGGCGTGCGGCACCCCGAGCACCGCGCAGTCCACCACGTCCGGGTGCGTGTGCAGCACGCCCTCCACCTCGACGCAGTACACGTTCTCGCCGCCGCGCAGGACCATGTCCCGCAGCCGGTCCACGACGGTGACCAGGCCGTCGCCGGTGCGCCTCGCCAGGTCGCCGGTGCGCAGCCAGCCGTCCCGGAACGCCTCCGCCGACGCGGCCGGGTCGCCCCAGTAGCCGCGCACCGTGCCCTGACCGCGCAGCCACAGCTCGCCGACCTCGCCGTCCGGCAGCGCGGCACCGTCCGGCCCCGCGATCCGCACCTCCACGGCGGGTGCGGGGCGGCCCGCGCTGTGGGGCCGGGACCGGTAGGCGTCACCGGAGTTGGCCAGGACGCCGCCGCTGGTCTCGGTCAGCCCGTAGCCGTTCCGCGGTTCGATCCGGTCGCCGTGGGCGGCGGTCAGTCGGGCGAGGAGGCCTGGTGGCGGGGGCGCGCCGCCGGTGCCGAGGTGGGTGAGGCTCGCGAGGGCGGACCCGGCCCGCCCGGCCGCGTCCAGCAGGTCGAGAGCGGTGGTCGGGACGCCCGAGAAGTGGGTCGCCCGGTGGGTGTCGATCAGCCGGACGGCGGCGTCCGCGTCCCACTTCGGCATCAGCACCAGGGTGCCGCCGACGCCCATCGTCGTGTAGACCGTGGTGAACGCCGCGACATGGAAGAACGGGAAGGTGGTCAGCGCGACCGGGGCCCCGCCCTGGCCGGGCAGCAGTCCGCGCCCGAGGGCGGAGACCGTGGCGTGGTAGCGGGGGTGGACGGTCGCACCCGCCTGGGCGAGATGGGTGGCGACCGCGCCCCGGGGGCGCCCGGTGGTGCCCGAGGTGTAGAAGACGGTGGCGTCCGACTCCGGTGCCACGTCGACGTCCGGGGGGCCGGCGTACGGGTCGGGCGGGCCGAAGTCCTCGTAGCGGTCCGCCTCGTGGTGCGTCCCGGGCCCGCCGTGGAAGAGGACGCAGCGCGCCCCGGTCCGCCGTCGCCAGGCGTCGACACGCGGCAGGTGCTCCCCGTCGACGAGGAGCACGCGCGGGGTGCAGTCGTCGAGCGCGTACCCCAACTCCCCTTCCGTCCAGTGCGTGTTGAGCGGTACGGCGACGAGGCCCGCCAACTGGGTCGCCCAGAAGGCGATCTGCCACTCGGGGTGGTTGCGCATCACGAGCGCAGCCCGGTCGCCGGGCGCGAGTCCGTAGACGCCGGTGAGGTGGCGGGCGAGCGCGCTCGCGGCGGCGAAGAACGCGCCGTAGGTGTAGGAGCCCGTCTCCGCGACGAGGAACGGGCGGTCCCCGTACGCCCATGCCGTCTCCGCGAACTCCCGCAGGGTGCGCGGCCCGGAGACGTACTCCAGCGCGCCGTCCTCGCCGCGGACCACCTCGAAGGGCGCGCCGGGCGCGGTCAGCCGGGCGAGCCCCGGGTCGGGCGGCGGGGACGCGGGCGTGGGCGTGGACGGCACGCGGCGACGCTATGCGGGGCCCGCTCCCTGGTCAAGGCGGGTCCGGGCGGGGCGCGGCGGGTCCCTGCCGTCTCCGGATCATGTCCGGGGCACGGCCCGGCGACGCGCGTCAGGGCTCGATGAGGCCGGCCCGGATCGCGTACCGCGTGAGTTCCAGGCGGTCGCGCAGGCCCAGCTTCTGGAGCAGGTTGGCGCGGTGCCGTTCGACGGTCTTGGCGCTGATGCCGAGCAGCTCCGCGATCTCCCGGGAGGTGTGGCCCTCGGCGACCAGCTTGAGGATCTCCTCCTCGCGGTCGGTGATCGCCCGGCCCGGGACGCCTTCGCCGTCGCGCGCGGACTCCAGGTAGTCGCGGATCAGGGCGTTGATCGCGCCCGGATAGAGGAACGGCTCGTCCCGCATGGCGGCCCGGCAGGCGGCGACCAGGTCGCGGTCGGCGACGGACTTGAGGACATATCCGGCCGCGCCCGCCTTCAGGGCCTCGAAGAGGTACTGCTCGTTGTCGTACATGCTGAGCACGAGGATCCGCAGCTCCGGCTGGAGGCGGGAGAGTTCACGGGCGGTCTGGAGGCCGGTGAGCCGGGGCATGGCGATGTCGAGGACGGCCAGGTCGGGGCGCTCGGCGCGGGCCTTGTCGATGGCCTCCGCGCCGTCGCCGGCCTCGGCGACGACGGTCAGGTCCGGTTCACTGTCGAGGATCAGCCGGACACCGCGCCGCACGAGGGCGTGGTCGTCGGCGAGCAGAATGCGGATGGGCGGCGCGGCCGCCGGGGAGACCGGGCCGGGGGCGGACTCGGGTGCGCGTCCGGCGGCCGGTTCGGCGGGACCGGGACCGGCCGGTTCGGGTGCGCGTCCGGCGGCGGGCTCGGGTGCGCGCCCGGCGGCCGGTTCGGGTGCGCGTCCGGCGGCGGGCTCGGCGTGACCGGGACCGGCCGGTTCGGGTGCGCGTCCGGCGGCGGGCTCGGGTGCGGGCCGGGGCTCGGGCATGTCAGCGGCCCCCGTTCATGACGGGACCGACGGGCCCCTCGCCCGGCCCGTCGCCGGGCGCGTCGGGCGAGAGGCGGGGCGCGTCGGTGCGGGGCCCGGCGTCCCCGTCGGCCGACGGCCCGGCCGGCAGGTCCCCCTGGCTGGGCACGGCGAGGCGGATCTCGGTGCCCCCGCCCGGCGCGGCCCCCACGCTGAGGTCCGCGCCGACCAGCAGCGCCCGCTCCCGCATCCCGTGCAGCCCGGCGCCCTCCGGGGCGCCGCGGATCCCGCGCCCGTCGTCGCGGATGCGCAGCTCCACCCCGGTGGGCGTGCGGCGCAGCGCCAGCTCGACGTTCTTCGCCTCCGCGTGCCGGACGGTGTTGGTCAGCCCCTCCTGCGCGACGCGGTAGAGGACGAGTTCGGCCTCGTCCCCGAGCGGCGGCAGCGGGGTCTCCAGCTTCCGGCGGGCGGTGAGTCCGCCGTGCGTCGGGGTCTCGCTCACCAGCGACTTGAGCGCGCTGACCAGGCCGAGTTCCTCCAGGACACCGGGGCGCAGCCGGCGGGCGATCCGGCGGATCTCGTCCAGGCTGCTCCGGGTCGTCTCCTGCACCTGGAGGAGTTCGGTGCGCAGGCCCTCCGGCGCCTGGTCGGCGACCCGCTTGAGTTCGAGGAGGACGGCGGTCAGCGTCTGCCCGACCTCGTCGTGGAGTTCCTGCGCGATACGGCGGCGCTCGGCCTCCTGCGCGGAGAGGGCGCGGGCGCTGCTGGTCGCGCGCTCGGCCTCCAGACGGTCGAGCATGCTGTTGAACGTCGTGATCAGGTCGGCGATCTCGCGGTGGCCCGTGGCGGCCGGACGCGGCCCGGGCCGCAGCAGGTCGATGGAGGTCATGGCGCGGGTGAGGCGCTGGAGGGGCGCCAGGCCGAGGCGGAGCAGGGCCGCGTTGGCGATCAGCATGACGCCGAGGCCCGCCGTGAGGATCAGCGCCTCGGTCAGGACGACCGGGGTGGAGACCGTGACCGGGCCGAGCAGCAGCAGCGTGGTGGCGAGGACCAGCACCGCCGCGTTGAGCAGGAAGATCCGCCAGAACAGCGACACTGCGACACCGCCTCCTCCGCGATCGATGCCCTCACTATCGCGCGTGCGTACCGGTACAGGGACGCCGGGCCCCCGCGGGCGCGCCGCCCCGCCGGAGCCCTCCCGCACCGCCGGAGCCTTTCCCCGCCGCACCGCCGGCCCCGGCCGCGACGCCCTCCGGGAGTGCGGGGCGCGCGCGGACGGGGTGCCCCGGGCACGACGGGGCCGCGCCGATCGCACACGGGTGGCGGCGGCGCCCGTGCCAGGGTGACGGCGCCGGCGGAGGGCGTCCATCGGGTCCGGCACCCACTTCGGGCGGGGTGCTCCCACCACCTGCCCGAAACGTCACGTACAGGGTGTCACCGCAGGAAATGGGTGTCGATGCGGATGGTGGGGTCCATGCGCCCCCGGTGACGCTGGGGGCAGGGCTTGCCGGGCCGGTCACGACGCCGTCGACCGCGACCCGGGCGGTGGTGGTTGCTCTCTCGCGGGCCGGCGCGACGACGCCGCGTGAGGGTCGGGCGCCGGGGGTCCGTGACGGACCGCCGACGAGAGGGGAGGCGCCCGTGTCGGTCACCACGTGGATGGCCATCGGGGTGTTCGCGGCCGTCTATGTGCTGATCGCCACGGAGTGGGTGCACCGGGTCGCCGCCGCGCTCGGCGGTGCGGTCCTGATGCTGGTCATCGGCGCCACCGACGCCGAGCACGCCTTCTTCTCGGAGCACGCGGGCATCGACTGGAACGTCATCTTCCTGCTGCTCGGGATGATGCTGATCGTCGCGGTCCTCAAACGGACGGGCGTCTTCGAGTACATCGCCATCCGGGCCGCCCAACTCGCGGGCGGCAGACCGTACCGGCTGATGGTGCTGCTGATCCTGGCCACCGGTGTGCTGTCCCCGTGGCTGGACAACGTGACGACCGTGCTGCTCATCGCGCCGGTCACGATCCTGGTGTGCCGCAGGCTCGGGCTGCCGGTGGTGCCGTATCTGATCGCCGAGGTGATGGCCTGCAACATCGGCGGGGCCGCGACCCTGATCGGCGACCCGCCGAACATCATGATCGGCTCGCGCGCGAACCTGTCGTTCAACGACTTCCTGATCCATATGACGCCGATCGTCGTGGTGCTGATGGGCGTCCTGATCCTGATGAGCCGGCTGCTGTTCCGCTCCGCGTTCCAGGAGGACCCCGAACGGGCCGCCGCGGTCGCGGAGTTGGACGCGCGGGGCGCGATCAAGGACATGCGGCTCCTCGTGGTCTGCGGTGTCGTGCTGGTCGCGGTGATGACCGGGTTCGTCCTGCACACCACGCTGCACCTGGAGCCCTCGGTGGTGGCGATCAGCGGCGGGCTGATCCTGCTCGCGGCCTCCCGGCTGTCTCCCGGCGAGGTCGTCAAGGACGTGGAGTGGGAGACCCTCGCGTTCTTCACCGGCCTGTTCGTGATGGTCGGGGCGATGGTGCAGACGGGCGTCATCGGCGACCTCGGCAAAGCGGCGGCGGAGGCGACCGGCGGGGATCTGCTGCCCACCTCGATGGCGCTGGTCTTCGGCTCGGTGGTCCCGTCGGCGGTGATCGACAACATCCCGTTCGTGGCCTCGGTCAGCCCGATCGTCGCCGAGATCGTGGCCTCTTCGGGCGGGTCCGAGAAGGCCGAGATGCTGTGGTGGTCGTTCGCCCTCGGCGCGGACCTGGGCGGCAACGCCACGATCATCGCGTCCTCGGCGAACGTGGTGGTCGTGGGTCTCGCCGAACGGGAGGGCCACCACATCTCGTTCTGGCAGTTCAGCCGCTACGGCCTGATCGTCACCGCCGTCACCGTCTCCCTCGCCGGGCTGTACGTGTGGCTCCGCTACTTCGTGCTGGCCTGACCCATGTCCCCGAAGACCCGGAGAAGGAGACGCCCATGACCGCCCGCCCGTCACGACACCTCCGGCTCGGGGTGCGGCGTCTGCGGCTCGGGGCGATCCGGGCGATCCGCTTGTGCCGAGGGGGCGTTCCGGAGCACGGGCCGCCGCGCCCGCTCCCGCCGGCGAGGCGGGCCCGCCGCCGACCCCGGCGCCGGGGGCTCAGGCGGGCCCCGGGGCCGGACCGGAGGAGGCCGCCGACACCGCCGGCACCGACGCGCTGCGCGCGCTGGAGGAGCGGCTGCACCGCGAGGACCCCCGGTTCGCCGAGGCCCTGGCGCACGGGCGCCCGTGCCGGCCGCGGGAGTACCGGCACGGACGGGCGTGGCTGCTCACCGGGTTCGGCCTGGTGCTGCTCGGTATCGGCATCGCCGTCGGCGACGGTCTGCTGATCGCGACGGGCCTGGTCACCGCGGGGCTGGGCGGACACCTCTTCGACCCGCCGCACGGCCCGCGCGCACCACGCCGCTGACCCGCGAAAGCCCCACAGAATTTCGCGCCTTTCCTCATGAATTGCCACGGTAGAAAATTCTTCACCCCATTTCTCCTGCGCTACAATTTTTACCGAGCCATTACGCTCCATTGAGCGGGATCGCGCTCATTCCAGAAGTCGGCAGGAATTCGACGCACAGCGGGGGGACGTGACATGAGCCGGAACGGCCGCACCACCGTCCCGCACCCCGCCGGGCTCGCTCCGGTCACGGCGACCACATCGGCCGCACCGACCGCACCGACCGCACCCGCCGAACTCCTCGCCGCCCGCGTCGAGAACGCGGCGCGCGACAGCGTGCCCGAAGCCGCCGGACGCCGCGCCTAGCTCCGCCGGACGCCTCGCGGCTCCGCCGGAGCATCCGCTTCCGGGCCCTCGCCGGCCCTTTCGCGAACACGCACGCGCCGCCTTTCACCCACGCGTCTCCTTTCCGCGTTCCGGAGGCGTGACGCGGATCACATCCACGCTTGCGTGAACCACGGAGAAACACCCTCGGGCCGATACCGGCATGTCATGCAGAATCCACTCCGGCATCTCTGCGCCGACGGCCGGCCGGCAGCAACGCGCTGTTCTCCCCCGGCCGCCGGCACTGCCGTCCGCACGCCCGCACCCGCGCTTTCTGGAGCAGACCATGGAACACACCGCCTACACCCGCCGGACGTCCCTGCCCGGCGTCGGGGTCCGCTACGACCTGGAGACCGACGCCGGCCAGCACCTCTCCGTCGTCGTCCGCCCCGACGGCCGCCGGATCCTCGCGTTCCACGACCCCGAGGACGACGACAACTGCAAGGACGCGGCGGCCCTCGCCCCGCACGAGTCCACCGCCCTGGCGAAACTGCTGACCCCGGACCCGGTGGCCCATATCCACCAGCACGTCGAGATCGACCTGGTCACCGAGCACATCGAGATCACCAAGCGCTCGCCGTACGCGGGCCGCACGCTCGCCTCGACCCAGGCCCGCACGCGCACCGGCGCCTCCGTCGTCGCCGTCCTGCGCCGTACCGCGGCCGTTCCCTCACCCACCCCCGACTTCCGCTTCGCGATCGGCGACACGCTCGTCGTCGTCGGGACCCGCGAAGGCGTGGACGCCGTCGCCGAACTGATCACCGGAGGATAGACGCCTGTGCACCACACGACTGCCATGCTCATCGAACTCGGGGCGATCGTCCTCGCGTTGGGCCTGCTGGGACGGCTCGCCGGGCGGGTGGGGTTCTCCCCCATCCCCCTCTACCTGCTCGCCGGACTGGCCTTCGGCCACGGCGGACTGATCCCCCTCCGGGCCAGCGAGGAGTTCATCGCGACCGGCGCCGAGATCGGCGTCATCCTGCTGCTGCTCCTCCTCGGACTGGAGTACAGCGCCTCCGAGCTCGTCACCAACCTCAAGACCCAGTACCCCTCCGGCGCCGTCGACTTCGTGCTGAACGCGACACCCGGCGCGGTCGCGGCCCTGGCCCTCGGCTGGGGGCCGGTCGCCGCCGTGGCGCTGGCGGGGGTCACCTGGATCTCCTCGTCCGGAGTCATCGCGAAGGTGCTGGGCGACTCGGGACGCCTCGGCAACCGCGAGACGCCCGTGATCCTGGGGATCCTGGTCATCGAGGACCTGGCCATGGCGGTCTATCTGCCGATCCTGACCGCGCTCCTCGCCGGGGTGAGCCTCGCGGGCGGTTCGGTCACCCTGCTCATCTCGCTGGGCACGGTCGGCGCCGTCCTCTATCTCGCCCTGCGGCACGGGCGGGTCATCAGCAAGGCGGTCTCCTCCGACAACGCCGAGATGCTGCTCCTCGTCGTCCTCGGCCTCACCCTGCTCGTCGCGGGCGTCGCCCAGCAGCTCCAGGTGTCGGCCGCCGTCGGCGCGTTCCTCGTCGGCATCGCCCTGTCGGGCGAGGTCGCGGAGGGCGCGAGCAACCTGCTGACGCCGCTGCGGGATCTGTTCGCCGCGGTCTTCTTCGTCTTCTTCGGCCTCTCCACCGACCCGGCCGACATCCCGCCGGTGCTGGTGCCCGCGCTGATCCTCGCGCTCGTCACCTCCCTCACGAAGATCGCCACCGGCTGGTACGCGGCGCGCCGCGCCGGCATCCGCAGCGCCGGGCGCTGGCGCGCGGGCGGAACCCTGGTGGCGCGCGGGGAGTTCTCCATCGTGATCGCGGGCCTGGCGGTGGGCGTCGAACCCCGGATCGGCCCGCTGGCGACGGCGTACGTCCTGATCCTGGTGATCCTCGGCCCGCTGGCGGCGCGCTGGACGGAGCCGGTGGCGCTGCGGCTGACGGGGCGGGGCGGGTCCGCGCCCGCGCCCGTGCCTGCGCCTGCGCCTGCGCCCTTGCCTGAGTGTGCCGTTGGTCCCGCTTCTGTGTCAGAGGTCCCGGACGGGGTGGCGGTTGCCGTGGCGGGCCCGGCGGAGGAGGCGGGCGCGGTGCGCCCGAGCGGCTGACCGACCGGGCTCCGGGAACCGGTGTACGCCAAGCGGGCGCGGGCGAGGGAACGTTCCCCCGCCCGCGCCCGGTCCGTCCGTCCGGCGTACCGTCGCCGACTCGCCCCGCGTACCGCCGCCGACTCGTCCGGCGTACCGTCACCGACTCGCCGTGCGGCCGGTCTGCCTTACTCGGACTTGACCTCGATCGTCCCGTTGTCCGACGGGCCGGCAGTCGGGGCCGAAGCCCCCGCGACCGCTCCGGCCGCCGCCGTCGTCCCGTTCTTCCGGGTGATCCCCTGAAGCAGCTGCGCCAGGTCGACACCCGTGGTGGAGCCGAGGAGTTCGAGCCCCTGGGCGACGTTGTCGGCGACCGCGCGCGGCAGACGACCGGCGCCGTCCGTGGAGATGACCGTCATCTTGTCGATGGCGGACAGCGGCTCGGCCGCCTTGCCGACGACCTGCGGCAGCACCTCGACGAGCATCTGCAGCACGGCCGCGTCGCCGTACTGGGCGAAGGCGTCCGCCTTCTTCTGCATGGCCTCCGCCTCGGCGGAACCCTTCGCCGCGATGGCCGCGGCCTCCGCCTCACCCTCGATCCGCACGGCGTCGGCGAGCGCGGCGCGGTGCGCCTTCTCGCCCTCACCGGTCAGCCGGGCGCGCTGGGCGTCGGCCTCGGCCTGCTTGACCAGGGCGATACGCCGGGCCTCGGCCTCCTGCTCGGCCTGGTAGCGCGCCGCGTCGGCGGGCTTGCGGACCTTGGTGTCCAGCTCACGGTCGGTCAGCGCGGCCTGGCGCTCGGCGACCTTCTCCTGCTGGCTGAGGATCTCCTGCTGGCGGTCGGCCTCGGCGAGCGGGCCGGCCGCGGCGGCACGGGCCCCGGCCTCGTCCGTCTCGGCCTTGATCTCGGCCTGCTTGAGGGCGAAGGTCCGCTGCGCGATGGCGATCTCCTCCTCCGCCTTCAGCCGCGCCTGCTCGGACGCGCGCCGGGCGACGGCCTCGGCGATGTCCGCCTCCTGCTTGGCGCGCGCGGCCTCCGGACGGCCGAGGTCCTCCAGGTAGGAGCCCTCGGTGGTGATGTCCTGGATCTGGAAGGCGTCCAGCACCAGGCCCTGCCCGGACAGGCTCGCCTCCGCCTCCTCGGCGACCTGCCCGGCGAACGCGGCGCGGTCCCGGATGATGTCCTCGACCGACATCCGGCCGACGATCGAACGCAGCGCGCCGGACAGCACCTCCTGGGTGAAGCCGACGATGCCGCCCTGCTGCATCAGGAAGCGCTGCGCGGCGGCCCGGATGGAGTCCTCGGTACCGCCGACCTTGACGATCGCGACGCCTTCGAGGTTGACCTTCACACCGCGCAGGGTGACCGCGCCGCGTACGGCGACGGGGATGTGCCGGCTGGACAGGTCGAGCGTGAACTTCTGCTGTACGAACGGCACGACGAAGACGCCGCCGCCGACCACGACCTTCTGGCCGCTGTTGTCGGTGGACACCCGGCCCGTCTCCGGGTCGGTCGACTTCTTGCCTCGGCGGCCGGTGATGATGAACGCCTCACTGGGACCGGCGACCTTGTACCGCGTGATGACGACGAGGGCGAGCAGCACGAGGAGTACGACGACTCCCACCACTGCGGTGAGTACAGGGCTCATGGCGAATCCCCTTGAGTGGAACCGGACAAATACAGGTCGGTGGTGCGGCCGTGTCCCCGCGCTTCGGGGCGGGGACGGGCCGTCGGTCGGCGGGCCGGCAACGGGTGCCGTCGCCTACGTTGGAACCTCAGCGGTCCACGGGACGGACCGCCACGGACGTCGAACTGAGCACCGACTCGACCCAGACCTCGGTCCCGCGCGTCACCGGGGTGTCGCTTTTCGCGGCGTACTTCACGGGCTGCCCGGCGAGGTACACCAGCACCTCGCCGTAACCGGCGGACGGGATCCCGGTGACGACCGTCCCGGAGCTGCCGACCAGGTCGTCGCCACGCGGTGTGTCCGCGTCGCCGTCCCGCATCAGGGCGCTGCTGAACCGCCAGGTCAGCCAGCCCGCACCGGCCCCGGCCACCACACCGACCGCGGTGGCGACCCCGGCACCGAGCCCCGTGGTCCCGAGCGTGATCGCCCCGGCGAAACCGAGCATCGACACGAAGCCCGCGATCACCGGGAGCGACAGCAGCCCGTCCAGACCCCCGCCGATCCCGTTGAAGAACCCCTCCAGGAGCCCGTCGAAGATCAGCGACAGCGCGAGGACGACCACGCCGGCAATGCCGAGTCCGAGAAACCAGCCCATGTCCGACCACCCCGTCCCACGCACTGCACCACTCGGTACAACCGGATGCTTTCACGTTCCTGCGGGACATTCACTGCCTGATCCCGGCAGTCTTCCCCGACCTTCCCTGCGGACCCCTCCCGACGGGCCGGACCTGCGACGTTCCGTACCCACGCGATCACCCTGCCCTCCCGCGCCGGGCCGGGAACCCCCGGTACGCACCGCACCCCACCCGCTACACTGTCCGCGGTGGCCCAGCCCTCCGGCCGGACCCACCACCTGTCGGGCCCCACCCCGCACCACCAGCGGACCGGCCACCCGATGGAACCCCGCCTTCGTAGCTCAGGGGATAGAGCACCGCTCTCCTAAAGCGGGTGTCGCAGGTTCGAATCCTGCCGGGGGCACCATGCAGTACCGCTCTGACCTGGGGTTCACCCCCTAGGGAGCGGCCTCACTCGGCCCCGGACGCCTCGTCCGGGGCCGTTTGCGTGAGCGCTGCGTGAGCGGACGGGGCGGCAGCCCCGAAATGGCCCCCAAACGATCAGCACCATCCGGCACGTCGCGAGGGGCTCGCGCACGCGGGACGAGACGGGCAGCGGCCTCGGCGATCGCGAGATCCGCTTCGGGGAGAAGGCTCGTGTACATGTCCGCCGTGATGGTGATCGAGGAGTGGCCGAGCATCTCCTGGATGTCCTTCAGGTCGGCGCCGGCCGCGTGGGCGAGGGTCGCCGCGCCGTGGTGCAGGTCGTGGAGCCGGACCGGCGGGAGGCCGATCTCCTCGTACAGCTCGATGAAGCGGCGGGTGACATTGGCGGGGTGGAGCAGTTCCCCGTTTCTCGCGCGTGAAGACGCGGCCGGTCTCCATCAGGCGGTCCCCCACTTCTCACGCTCCTCGTCCTGCCGAGCGCGATGCCGGCGCAGGACCTCGACCGTGTCCGCGTCCAAGGCGATGGTGCGCGCACCCGCGTCGGTCTTGGGGTCGCGGCTGGACAGCTTCAGGCAGTTCTTGCCGACCGGCTTGCCGGTTCTGGGGTCACGGCAGTAGCAGCGGCGGTGGGTGGAGCCCTTCAAGGGCGTTCCTCCGGAATAGTGTTGGGGTCGGTTTCGGGCGGGTCGACATCGCCCAGGCCCACATCACCGCGCTCGGCGACCTCGTCGAAGCCGCCACCCAGAAAGCCCCCACCCACCTCCACGCCGAACTACGAGCAGCCTCACGGGCGTTCGCCCGCGCTCAGCGCTCCCAGATCCGCGCCGAGAACCAGGCCGCCCCACGCCCTGCGTAAGGCAGCCCGCGACCTCGCCCACACTGCCACCGGCCCCGACGGCAGTGCCCTGGTGGCCTTGCTGGCTGCCCTTGTCTGGGCCACGATCGTCGCCGCCCGCTGGCACGAGGCAAAAAACCACGCCCACCAGACCGAAGCCGCCCGTAGCCGCTCCACCATGGCGCCCGCGCTCAACGAACACCAGGCCCGAAACCCCCAGCCCACCACGGCACCAACGCCACCCACCGCCCAGCGCCATCGACAGCGCTGACAGTCACAGGGAGCCATGACATCCTCCCTCCAACAGCCCACTCACCACGGCACGTGCACGGCTCTCTCGCCCAGTGGTGTGAATCGGATACGTGGGAAGCCCATCGGCGCTGAAGTCTTGCTTGCCGAGCGGCAGCCCGGTGGCAGTGGGCGCTTCGAAAGGTCGCCAGAGGGGCGCCCGCACGCTCACCCCACCGACTTCCGCACCGCGTCGGCCAACACAGCCGCACGGACATCGTCGGACCCGCTGATGATGTGGTTCATCACGTACCCGAAGGCGATGCCGCGCTCGGGGTCGGCGAAGGCGAGTGAGCCTCCGCGCCCGGTGTGGCCGAAGGCGTTCAGGCCGGTCATGAGGTTGCCCTCGGTGGGGAGCATGTATCCGGTGCTGAATCGGCTCTGGAACATCAGCACCTGGTCCTTGCCGCTGGCCTGCTCTTCGGTCGCGGACGCCAAGGTCTCCGGGGCGAGCAGACGCACGCCGTCGACCTCGCCGATCAGGGCGGCGTACATGCGGGCGAGGGAGCATGCGGTGCCGATGCCGTTGGAGGACGGGAGTTCGGCGGCCTGCACCTCTGGCGAGTCGAAGTCGATCTCGGCCGGGTCGGTGACCGCATACGCCCGATTGCTGAAGGAGTTCGGAGCGCGCCAGGCGGCGACCTGTTCGCGGAGTTCCTCGGGAATCGACTCAGTCGGCACCGTCGTAAGGTCGACGGCCGGTCGCCGGTACGCCATGCGGCTGACGCGCCCGCGTTCGCTCGTCGGCAGGCCGATGAAGAAGTCCAACCCCAGGGGGCGCGCGATCTCCTCGGCGAAGAAGCGGCCCGGCGAACGGCCGGAGACTCGGCGGATCACTTCACCGACCAGCCAGCCCCAGGTGCGACCGTGGTACCCGTGTGCAGTGCCCGGAGTCCACTGCGGGCGCTGGGCTGCCAGCGCTGCTGCCATGGGGTACCAGGTCAGCGCCTCGGCCAGTGGCAGCGGTTGATCGAGGGCGACCAGGCCGGCCTGGTGGGACAGGAGGGGATGTCCGCCTTGCCGTTCGCTGCGAACTCCGGCCAGTACTTCGCAACCGGAGCGTCGAGGTCGAGCATGCCGCGCTCGACCAGCATGTGCGCGGCGGTTGCGGTGGCTCCCTTGGTCGCCGAGTAGACCAACTGCAGGGTGTCCTGCGCCCACGGTCGGCCGGTGTCAGCATCGGCGACACCACCCCACAGGTCGACCACCGGCCGGCCGTGCCAGTAGACGCACACGGCCGCGCCGATGTCTCCGTGCTGGGTGAAGTTCGCTGTGAACGCCTCGCGGACCGGTTCGAATCCGGGCGCTACCTCACCGTTGATCGTCGTCATACCGTTCATCCTGGCAGCCGTGCTGCCCTCACTGACAGGGGAACTGACCTGTGCTCAGAGGCATTCGGCGTCGACGCGTACGACGAGGGTCACGCGTTCCCCCCTCGTGATCGGCCGTACGCCGTGGATGTGCTCGCGGGTGGCGGGGAAGGCGACCAGGGTGCCGCAGGGCGGCTTGATCTCCTGGGCGGGGTGCTCGAAGAACAGCTCGCCGCCGCCGTAGGAGTCCGGGGTGTTCAGCCAGACCACGAAGGTGAGGTCGCCGCCGACGACGGGCTGGCCGTTGGTCCGGGCCCGCTCGCGTTCGATGTCGGTGACCTCGTCGTGGTGGGCGGCGAAGCCGACGCCGGGGCCGTAGCGGTAGACGACCGCCGGCTGGTTGGGTACGCGCTTCGGGGCGATCTCGAAGTGGCTGCGGATGTGGGCGGCGCAGTGGGAGATGACCGCCTCCTCCAGGTGCGTCGGGATCTCGACGTACTCGCTCTTGCGCAGCGATTCGTTAATGACGCCCTGGTAGGTACGCGGGCGGGCGGTGTGGTTTTTCACGTGGTCCATCAGCGCTCCGCAGAGGCTGAGGGGGATGGTGCTCTCCACGACGAGCGGTAAGCGGCTCTTCCAGGTCATGAGGTGGTCTCCTTCCACCAACGGGTGCCTTCGGGCGAGTCCTCAAGGACGACGCCCTGCTGGGTGAGCTGGTCGCGGATCGCGTCGGCCTCGGCGAACTTCTTTGCCGCCCGGAGCCGGTCGCGTTCCTTCACGAGTTCGTCGACGGCGGCGTCGCTCTGGGCGGAGCCGGGGATGTCGAAGGTTCCGAAGAGGTTGTTCACGTCCTCGATCAGCCGCAGGGCGGCCGGCCCGGCCGGCTCCTCCGTGCGGTTCTGCTCGCGGATGTACTGGAACAGGGCTGCGAGGGCACCGGGGGTGTCGAAGTCGTCGTCCAGGCGCTCGCGCATCTCCTTCCAGGCGTCCGACGCGCGTGCGGCGTTCGCCGGGCTGTCGGGGTGCGCGGGGTCGATGGTCCGGGCGAAGTTCTCGATCCGGCGGCGTGCCCCTCGGGCCTGCTCCAGGGTGGAGTCGCTCAGCTCCATGGAGGAGCGGTAGTGCTGGGAGAGGAAGGCGTGCCGCAGGGTGCGGACGTCCGTCCGGGCGAGGGCGTCGCGGATGGTGAGGAAGTTGCCGGTGCTCTTCGACATCTTCTCGCCGTCGACCCGCAGCAGACCGGTGTGCATCCAGTAGCGGGCCAGCGGCTCGATACCGGAGGCGGCTTCCATCTGGGCGACCTCGGCTTCGTGGTGCGGGAAGATCAGGTCGACGGCGCCGCCGTGCAGGTCGTACGAGGGGCCGAAGAAGGTCTCCGTGATCACCTCCAGCCCGTTCGGTGAGCGCGGCGGCGCAGTCCTTGGCGTTGTCGTCGTCGGACTTCGAGCAGCCGACAGCCCCGACAGCGAGCAGGATGGCGGCGGCAAACAGGATGGTGGCATGGCGCATGGTTCTCCCCAAGGGCAATCGGCACATCGTCGGCATCATCCAGCCGCGTGCGCGCCGCGCGGAGGCGGTGTGCCCGAGCTGTGACATGCGAACGCCCCACCGTTCACGGGGTAAACGGTAGGGCCTCGGGCCGGACGTCACCCGGCGCGCAGTCCCCAGCGTGCCAGTCCTACAGTGCTTCGGGGCGGCAGGCGGCAGTCCGCTGACGATGGACCTGGAGGTGCACGGGCATGTGGCCACCGGCACCTGGACGGAGCAGACGGCGAACGCGGGCTACTACCGGGGCCCGGTGCCACGGGGCGATCCGGTTGCTCGTCGAGCCGACGGGGCGGCGGACGACCGGCAAGTGGGCGGGGTTCGGGAAGGAGCTCGACGTGAACACCGGCCCGTGGGAGCTGGTCTTCCAGGACGCGTCCACGTCGAAGGCGACGCTTTCCGCCTACACCAGGCGGCCGGACGCCTGACCGGGCACGGCGAGGCGGTGGAGCCGTAAGTGAGGTCGGCCACCGCGGAGTTGTGTGACGGCGGCTGGTGAACAACGGTCACGGTTCCGTCATGTGCGCCGGACTGCGTGGTCATGGGCTGCTGTGAGCCTGCTGTGTGACCCCGCGACGGGTCTGCGGGGAGACGGGGAGGCTCAGACTGTGTCAGTGCTGCTCATGACGCCCAGCCACGCGTGCCGAGCGGGGTACCGGGGCGTGGTCCTGAGACCGGTCAGTGTGGAGACGTGCCGCGCCCTCCTCGCGTCCTCGGACGGTGCGCGCGCCCAACTGCTCGGTCTGGGGCCGGAGTCGGGTGCGGTGACGGGTGTGGCTCTGGTGTTGTTACAGCTGCCCTGCGGGGCCCCCGCGGGGCAGGTCGGCGGCTGGTTCGGTTCGCTGGTGGAGCACCTGCGGAGTGCGGGCGTCTTCGCCGAGGTGGCCCTGGACAACGCTGTCACGCTCGCGGACGAGGTCCCGGACGCGGCCGTGCGGCGGGCCATGGCGTACTGCGCGGAACACGCCGGTGAGCCGGTGTCGGTCGCGGACATGGCCGTGGCGGCGGGGGTCAGCCCCCGTACGCTCCAGGACCGCTTCCGGAGCGGCCTCGGGACGACGCCGGCCGCCTACTTGCGGCGTCTGCGGCTGGACCGGGCGCACCGGGACCTGCTGCGGATCGCGGACGGGTCCGCGTCCGGGACGGTCGCCGAGGTCGCGACGCGTTGGGGCTTCACGCATCTGAGCCGGTTCGCGGCGTACTACCGCGAGGCGTACGGGCAGGTGCCGTCCCGTACCGCCGAGAGGCGCTGACGGGCGGCGGCTCACGGCGTGTTCAAGGACATTTCAGGGAGCGGACCTCGGGAATTCCGGGTCCGTTCTCGCTTTTCAGGGGGAAATTCGAACGGGCAATCCGAAACGCGCGGACCGCGCGGCGGAGATCGGATAGACCGCGCTCGCCCGCCATTCCTACGCTGCAATCGAGCCCGGAACGGCGATACTTCCCGACGGGCCTTCTTCTGACCGGAATCCCGAAAGGCACAGCATGTCCTTGCAGAGGAACGAGAACCGGAAGACGCGGCGACGGTGGGGAGGGGGCCGGCTGACCCGGCGCGGGCTCGCGCTCGCGGGCGCGGGGGCCGTGCTGGCCACCCTGGCGTCCGCCGCGCCCGCGGCCGCAGCGGGTGGCGGGGGGTGTACGAAGATCCAGGGGGTGACGGGGGTCCTGTGCGTCAGGTGGGACGGCCAGTCGCACCGGTACCTCGACACGATCGAGGGGGACTTCAGCTCCGTCCTCGGCATCGGCAATCCGCGTATCCACGTCAGGGTCCTGGACGCCCAGAACAGGGAGATGTTCAGCCGGGACCGCTCGTGGGGCGGCAGGCGGCACGACGAGGAAGCCCGGTTCGAGGTCCCGGTGCTGATGCCCCGGGACGCCGCGCGCGTCTGCGCCAGCCTCTTCGAAGGCGGCGGCCTCGTGAACACCGCGTGCGCCTCCGTCTATTTCTGAGCCGGTGCGCGTCGGCATCTGATTCCGAGCCGGCGCGCGTCCGCCAGGAAATTCCGTACGCCCTCTTCGAAAGGAAGAACGACCAGATGAAGCGCATGGCCGCGGCGATGGCCGCGGGAATCGCCCTGACGGGAATCGCGTCCACCTCCGCCTCCGCCGCGGAGTCCGCACCGCGGGACCGGACGAGTTGTCAGTCGACCACCCTCTTCGTCACCCACACCCTGTGTGTGGACTTCGAGGGTGACCTGTACGACGCCGACGTCGTGAAGATGGAGGTCCGCGCCACCACCCGGACGGGCATGGGCCACTGGGAGCTCTACGGCCCGCGCGGCACCATCAGGAACAGCCTGGACGGGGAGTGGAAGGACCGCACCCACTACTGGTCCGGGTACCAGGACGGGGGACACGGTGACCTGTGGTGCGCGGTCTTCTGGAAGGACATGGGGGGCGGGAGCGGCTACATCAAGGGCACCCAGCCGCTGTGCGTGAGGGCGACCGGCATCTGACCGGGCGCCGCCCCTCGTCCACTCCCGGCTCCTCCACGCGTACGCGAGGGCCGGGAGCGGACCCGCACCTGAGGGTGAGGCCGGTTCCTGTGGGCTCGCTACGCCGGCTCCCGTTCCAGGACGTAGGCGTTGCGGGAATCGGGGTCGCCGAAGAAGAAGTACAACAGCAACTGATTCTCGTCGTCGCGCTGCAACTCGAAGGTCCACGTATAGGTCTCGGGCGCGGGCCCCTGGTCGGACGCCGGGTAGAGACGCCGGGTGGGGTCCGGGGTGCGCATGGTCGACGCCGTACGTGAGGTGAGAGTCAGCCGGACATGCTGACCGTCGTTCCACCCGGCCCGCTTGTCGGTCAGCTCCCACTCCCCCGTCCCCGACAGCCGCCATCGGTCGTCGAAGTCGAACTCCTGCCCGTCCAGGAGGCTGACGACCGCTCTTCCGTCGGACCGGAGAGTGACCTCCGTGCCGTCGGTGCAGACCCACGACCCCGCGATTTCCGCCGACTTGACGTCGTGCAGCGCGGGCACCTCGTCGTACATGTGCGGACCGCACCCCACCAGGACGAACAGGCAGGCGATGACAGTCACGACCGGCCGCATCGGGCCACGGGAAGGGGTGTGCACGATCGGACCTCCCGGCAAGGCGCCATGAAGCACCGCGGTCGACCAGGTGTCGATCACGCGCTTGCCATGATGTCAGCGGAGTTGAACATGTTCAACTATCGCCGGGCTGTAGGAGGCACCCCGCCCGGCCCCCTCTACGTGACCGTCGTCAGAACCACCGTCGTGGTCGCCGTCGCGACCGCCGCTGCCGTGCGGGTGACGGCTGCGTTCACGGCGATGGCGCCCGTCTCGTCGTCGAGCAGGAGGAGCATCAGGTCCTAGACGATGAGCGGGGAGGGGGTGGGAGGGGGCATGGAGGGGCCCTTCGCGCCGGAGGGGCAGGGGTGGGGGTCAGAGCCAGTCGTGTTCGCGGGCGTAGCGCGCCGCCTCGTGGCGGGTGCGGGTCTGGGTCTTCTGCATCGCGTTGGAGAGGTAGTTGCGCACCGTGCCCTCCGCGAGGTGGAGGCGGGCGGCGATGTCGGCGACCGAGTAGCCGTCGCCGGTCACCCGGAGCACGTCGATCTCCCGGTCCGTGAGCGGGTTGTCGTCGATGACGGCGAGGGCGGAGACGTCCGGGTCGATCCAGCGCCGGCCCTCGTGCAGGGTGGTGATGACCGAGGTGATGTGCGCCGGTTCCGCGGACTTGCTGACGAAGCCCTGGACGCCGAGCTTCAGGGCCCTGCGCAGCACCCCCGGCCGGGCGTGGCGGGTCAGCATGAGGATCACCTGCTCCGGGCGCTCGCGGCGGATCTGCGCGACGGCGCCGAGGCCGTCCACGCCGGGCATCTCCAGGTCGATGACGAGCACGTCGGGCCGGTGCCGCAGGGTCTCCCGGACGGCGGACTCCCCGTCCTCCGCCTCGGCGACCACGGTGATCTCGCCCTCCAGCGGGAGGAGCGCGGCCAGTGCCTTGCGGAGCAGTACCTCGTCGTCGGCGAGCACCACCGTGGTCATCGGTCGTCGTCCTTCCGCTTCGGGGTCGCGGGGGTGGGCCGGCCGTCGGTCACCGGGGCGGAGCCGCCCGGGGCGGGCCGGGCCGGGAACACCGCGGCCGTCGTGAAGCGCCCGTCCCGCCGCTCCACCACCAGCTCGCCCCCGTCGTCCGCGACGCGCCGCCGCAGCGCGGCGAGCCCCCTCAGCTCGGGCGGCGGGCCCTTGGGCGCGGCGCCGTTGTTGACGACGGTGATGCCCGAGCCGGAGAGGGTGACGCGCACCCAGGTGGCGTCCGCGTGCCGCAGGATGTTGGTCGTCGTCTCGCGGAGCACCTGGCCGAGGAGCGCGCTGGTGCGGGCGTCGGTCGCGGTGTCGGGAGCCGGCGACGGATCGGCGGCGCCGGTGTCGGAAGCGAGACGGTCGACGCGGACGCGGATACCGGCCGCCTCGAAGAGGTTCTTGGCGTTCTCCAGCTCCGCCGACAGGTTCAGCCGGCGCTGCGCGTACGCGAGTTCCTTGGTCTGCGTGATGGTGTCGCTGACCAGGGCGTGGATCTCGCGCAGCTCCTGCTCCACGCGCGCCGTGTCGCTGTGCACCAGCTTCTGGGCCAGTGCGATCTTCAGCTTGACCACATGCAGGGTGTGGCCCTGGATGTCGTGCAGATCGCTCGCGAAGCGCACCCGCTCCCGGATGACGGCCAGCTCCGCCTCGCGTTCCCGTGACTCCTCCAGCTCCTCCACCACCTCGTAGAACCTCCGGTTGGGGAACATCAGGCCGGTCACCACACCGGTGACGCCGGTGGGCACGATGACGAAGGCGACCACGTCGTCGAGGACGTTCCCCTGCGTCACCAGCAGTCGCGCCGCGCCCACCACGGCGACGAAGGCGACCAGCGCCACGGCCGCCGCGACGCGGTGGTGGCGCAGCCGGGACACCACATGCGGGCCGGTGATCGAGAGGCCGTAGAACGCCGACTGGCAGTCCGCGGTCACCCCGTACACCCACACGGCCGCCGTGACGACCAGGCAGGGCACGGCGACGCGGAACAGGGCGCCCGAGGCCCAGCAGACGAAGGTCAGCAGGCCCGCCGCCAGGCCCGTGCCGAGGACGAGGGCCTGCACCCAGTTCCGGGCGTCGGTCGCCACCAGGAGCACCCCCGCGGCGGTGATCACCGGGAGGATCATGACGAGGTTGAGGTTGCGCAGCCGCCCCCGGGCCGCCGGGGCGGACGCCACCGGGCCACGCGGTGGTGCGGTGTCCATGCCGGCTCCCGGGGTTGGAGAGGTCGGTCGATACAGCGGCGGTCGCCAGGGGATTCGGATTCCGGTTACCAGTATTCGTCCGGGTCCGGGCCCCCACCAGTGACACCACGTCATGGCCGTACCCGCCGATGTGTCATCGCGAAGGGGTGACACGGCCGCACTGCCGCACGGGCGCGCCGGTTGGTGTCATCGAGGCATGACTTCCGCAACCACCCTCGCACCCGTCATCGACGTCCGGGACCTCAACCTCTCCTACGGGGACTTCCACGCCGTGAAGGACCTGTCCTTCCAGGTGGAAGCGGGTGAGCTGTACGCGCTGCTGGGCACCAACGGGGCCGGGAAGACCTCGACCCTGGAGATCATCGAAGGCCACCGCACCCCCACCTCCGGAACCGTACGTGTATTCGGACGCAGCCCGCGGGACCGGGCCGCCGTGCGCCCCCGGATGGGGATCATGCTCCAGGAGAGCGGCTTCTCCCCCGACCTGACCGTGCGGGAGTCCGTCCGGCTGATCGGCAAGCTCACCCGGCGGGCGGACGAGGTCGGGCGGGTGCTCGGCGTCGTCGGGCTCACGCACAAGGCCGGCACCAAGGTCTCCCAGCTCTCCGGCGGCGAGAAGCGGCGGCTCGACTTCGCCACCGCCGTCTGGGGCGGGCCGGAGCTGGTCTTCCTGGACGAGCCGACCACCGGCCTGGACATCCAGTCCCGGGACGCCCTCTGGGACGCCGTGGACCGGCTGCGCGAGGACGGGTCCACGGTGGTGCTCACCACGCACTACCTGGAGGAGGCCCAGCAGCGCGCCGACCGCATCGGCCTCATGCACCAGGGCTCCTTCCACACCGAGGGGACCGTCTCCGAGCTGACGCGGGCCCTGCCGGCCGCGATCCGGTTCGCCCTGCCGGCCGGGGCGCCGGCCCTGCCCCTCCCGCTGCCGGCCGAGCACCAGAGCGACGGCCGGCTGCTGGTGAAGGCCACCGGGCTCCAGAAGGACCTGTTCACCCTGCTCGGCTGGACGGAACACCACGGGCTGGAGTTGCAGGACCTGGAGGCCGGGCCGACCCGGCTGGACGACGTCTTCCGCGCCATCGGAAGCGGCGGCGGCAGCGGTGGCGGTCGCGGCAGCGGCCGGTAGGACGCCGACCCCGAGTACCGACCCCGCTCGCCCAGCCCCGCCCAGCCCCGAGAACCCGAGAACCCGAGAAAAGGACCTCCCCCATGCTCTCCATCGCGCTCAGCGAGCTGATCCAGATCTTCCGGAACCGCCTGGTCCTGGTCACCAGCTTCATCATGCCCACCGCCGTCAGCGCCTACTTCATCCGCCAGCACGAAGCCTTCGCCGAGCTGGGCAGCCTGGGCTACATCGCCGCCGTCGTGGTGTTCACCGTGTCCGCCTTCGGGCTGTACGCGACCACGGTGACCACCCTGGCCTCGCGCCGGCAGAACCTGTTCCTCAAGCGGCTGCGCTCCACCGCGGCCGGTGACGCCGGCATCCTGGCCGGACTGCTCCTGCCCGCCACCGTGATCGCGCTGGTCCAGGCGACCGTGATCCTCGCCGTGCTGGGGTCCGTGACCGGTGAGCCCGCCAACGCCGCGCTGCTGGTCGCGGCGGTCCTCTCGACGGTGGTCATGATGCTCGGCCTGGGCCTGGCGACGGCCGGGCTGACGAACTCGCCCGAGCACGCCCAGGTGACCACCCTGCCGATCATCCTCGGCACCATCGGGGTCGCGAGCTGGGTGGGGATCTCCGGCACCGAGGAGCTGGCCCTGCTCAAGCGCCTGCTGCCCGGCGGCTCGGCCACCGAGCTGGTCGTGGACGCGTGGAACGGCGGCGTCCCCGTCGCCGACTCCCTGCTCCTGCTGGCGCCCACGCTCGGCTGGGTCGTCGTCTCCCTCGCGCTGGCCGCCCGGCTCTTCCGGTGGGAACCGCGCCGGTGACGCTGCCGGACGCGAAACCCCGCGCGCAGCACTCGTGACGCAGAACGCCCCGCCCTCCGTACAACCCTCGGGGCGCACCGGTGGTCACCACTGCACCGGACGGCACATGTGTGCGGGGGCCGACGTCCTGTTCGGCGCGGACCCGCGGCGCGGTGCTCGGTCCGGCACACCGGATCGGACGGCCGTCACGGCGTCCCGCGTGCCGTAGGAGAAGAAGACACGCATGCAGCAGTACCTCCGCACCACCCTCGCGACCGCCACCGCCGCCGCCCTCGCCGGCGGGCTGCTGCTCGCCGCCGGCGGCCCGGCCGCCGCCGCGCCGGCCGGGACACCCGGTGACTTCAACGGCGACGGCTACCGCGACCTGGCCATCGGCGCGCCCCTCGGGAAGGCCGGCGGCAAGGCGAAGGCCGGCTATGTGGCCGTCGTGTACGGCACCAAGAACGGGCTCGACAAGTCCAAGCGGACGATCATCAGCCAGGCCACGCCGGGGATTCCCGGGGTGCCGGAGTCGGGCGACTACTTCGGCGACCGGCTCACCACCGGTGACCTCGACGGCGACGGCCACACCGACCTGGTGGTGGGCGTGCACGGCGAGCGGATCGGGAAGACGGACTCCTTCGGCGTCCTCACCGTGGTCTGGGGCGGCCCCGGCGGGCTGAAGTCCGGCACCGACATCTCCTCGCCGCTGCCCACGTACCGCAACGAGCTGGGCTGGAGCCTCGCCGCCGGGGACTTCGACGGCGACGGGCGCACCGACCTGGCCGCCGCCAACATCGCCATGCCCGAGCTGAACGTCTTCAAGGGGCCGGTCTCCCGCACCGGCAAGGCCGCGGGGCTCACCGGCATCGACACCTCCGCGCAGACCGGCATCAACGCCGACAAGCTCGTCGCGGGGAACGTCAACGGCGACAAGGCCACCGACCTGCTGGTCATGGGCCAGCAGGAGAGCGGCAACGGGTACACGACCCGCAGCGTCCTCTACAAGGGCGGCGCGACCGGGCTGAAGGCGGCGGGCAAGCTCGCGGGCGGCTACGAGGCGGTCATCGCGGACGTCGACAAGGACGGCTACGGGGACGTCGTGACCGGCAACTTCATGGAGAAGTCCGCCGGGGAACCCCACGGCGGCCCCGGGGGCGCGATCACGGTGACCTACGGCAGCGCCGCCGGGCTCTCCGGCCGTACGCCGGTCCGCCTCACCCAGGACACCGCCGGGATCCCCGGCACCGCCCGGAAGGGTGACAGCTTCGGCTGGAGCCTGGCCGCGGGCGACACCGACCGGGACGGCTACGCGGACATCGCGATCGGCGCGCCGGGCGAGGACGTCGGCGGCCGGACGGACGCGGGCGCGGTCACCGTGCTGCGCGGCTCGGCCAAGGGGCTGACCGGCACCGGCGCCAAGACCTTCACCCAGGACACGGCGGGAGTGCCCGGCGCCGCCGAGGCCCGCGACCGCTTCGGCGCCTCCGTGGAACTGACGGACGCCAACAAGGACGGCCGCGCCGAACTCGTCGCCGGGGCCTACGCCGAGAACGACGGCGCGGGCTCGGTCTGGCTCTTCAGGTCGGGCACGGGCGGGGTCACCGCGACCGGCTCGACGACCTTCGGCGCCGCGTCGGTCGGCGGCCCGGCGGGCCTGGCCTACTTCGGCGACGTCCTGGCCGGGTAGCGCCCGGCGGGACGCCACCGCCACCGCGACCGGGCCCCCGGACCACCCGGGCCGGGCCGGCGAAAGACACACCACCCTCACCACCACCGAAGGACTCCCAGGCCCCATGCGCGCACCCTCCAGAGGCGCCCTGCTCGTCGGCGCTCTCGCTCTCTGCGGCTCCACCCTCGGCGCCGTCGCGCCCGCCCACGCGGCGGAGACCCCCGTCGTCATCAAGAAGGTGTCCGTGAACGGCGGCAAGGCCGTCGTCTTCGGCACTTCCCGGACCGAGTCGTTCACCATCGCGGTGACCGCCTCCGACGACTCGGGCATCAGCACCAAGCACGCGTTCCTCCAGATCGACCGCGAACTGGGCGACGACTACTGGTCCTTCCACGGCACCCCCACCTGCAAGGCCGACAACGCCACCACCTCCACCTGCAAGCTCACGGTGAAGCTGCAACGCGACATCGACCTGCCCCGCAACACCCTCGCCGGGCCGTGGAACGTGTATGTGCAGCTCTCCTCGAAGGACGGGGACTACTACGGCGGCGACCACTCCAAGCACCTCGTGCAGCGCCGCTCCACCCTCACCGTCGACGCCTCGCCCGAGCCCGTCGTCAAGAACCGGACCATCACGGTCACGGGCAAGCTCGCCCGCGCCAACTGGGACCGCTACGTCTACGCGGGCTACACCCAGCAGCCCGTGCAGCTCCAGTTCCGCCCCAAGGACAGCACCACCTACACGACCGTCAAGACGGTGAAGAGCGACGGGACGGGCAAGCTGCGCACGACCGTCAAGGCGGTCCGGGACGGGTACTGGCGCTGGAACTTCGCCGGTACCGCCACCACTCCGGCGGTCAAGACGGCGGGCGACTTCGTCGACGTGCGCTGACCGGCGGAGCGGGTGCGTCGGTTGACCTTCACACCGGTGTAAAGGGCGACAATCCCCGGGAAGCCGACGGCCACTCCCGGGAGCACCGATCACATGACGCAGTCGCCCGCCCAGCACGCCCCGTTCGACCCCCGAGCCCTGCTCGCCGAGAGCAGGCTCGGGGTGCTCGCCACCGTCAAGTCGGACGGGCGGCCCCAGCTCTCCCCCGTGATGCCGTTCTACGACCGCGAGGCCGAGCTGCTGTATGTGTCGATGACCGAGGGCCGGGCCAAGACCGTGAACCTGCGCCGCGATCCGCGGGCCGCTCTGGAGGTCACCGGTCCGGACGGCCGGACCTGGGCCACCGCCGAGGGCGACGCGACCCTCACCGGCCCGGGGACCGACCCGCACGGGCCCGAGGTGGAGGCGCTGGTGGACTACTACCGCAAGGCCGCCGGGGAGCACCCGGACTGGGACGAGTACCGGTCGGTGATGGTCTCCGACCGCCGGGTCCTGATGGTCATGGCGGTCACCCACGTGTACGGCGCCGACATCCGCTGACCCGGCCCAGAAGGCGCGTTCCGCCGGGCCGGAGATGTCCCGATGAGTCCGTACAGCCGGGCGGAAGACGCGCAGAAACGATCCCAACGGGGCATTCACGGGCGGTAATCGGCGTCCCCGTGAGGCGTCCGGAAGTGCCCACTAGGGTGACGCGGATGAATCGACTCCCCGACCACGACCGCCTGCGGATATGCGTCGTCGGCGCCGGTCCCCGGGGGCTCTCCGTCCTGGAGCGGCTCTGCGCCAACGCCCGGGTCCTGGCGCCCCGGCGGCCCGTCGAGATCCATCTGGTCGACCCCTGCCGGCCCGGGGCCGGGCGGGTGTGGCGGACGGACCAGTCGCGGCGGCTCCTGATGAACACGGTGGCCTCGCAGATCACCCTTTTCACCGACGAGAGCGTCCACGTCGACGGCCCGGTGGAGCCGGGGCCGAGCCTGTACGGGTGGGCCCGGCGGCTCGCGGACGGCGAGGCGCCCGGGAACGGCGAGGCGGAGTACGCCGGGCCGGCGGAGTACGAGGAGGCCACCGTCCGGGAGGCCCGCGCTTTGGGCCCCGACGCCTATCCGACCCGGGCCCTGTACGGGCACTACCTGGAGTGGGTCTTCGGGCGCGTGGTGCGCGGCGCGCCCGCCGGGATCACGGTGCGGACGCACACCGGCCGGGCCGTCGCCGTCGACGACACCGACGGCACGCCGTGGCAGGAGGTCCGGCTGGCGGACGGCACCCGCCTCGGACGCCTGGACGCGGTGGTGCTGACGCAGGGTCATGTGCCCGCCCGGATGTCCGCCCCCGAGCGGGAACTGGCCGACCTCGCCGTCGACCACGGGCTCGCCTATGTGCCCCCGGCCAACCCCGCCGACCTCGATCTGGACCGGCTCGCCCCGCCAGGCGAGCCGGTCCTGCTGCGTGGTCTCGGGCTCAACTTCTTCGACCACATGGCCCTGTTGACCGAGGGGCGCGGCGGAACGTTCGTGCGCACCGCCCACGGACTCGTGTACCGGGCCTCGGGGCGGGAGCCGCTGCTCTGCGCCGGGTCCCGGCGCGGGGTGCCGTACCACGCGCGCGGCGAGAACGAGAAGGGCGCGCACGGCCGCCGGCTGCCGAGGCTGCTCACCCCCGACCGGGTCGCCCGGCTGCGCGCCGCCGGGCCGCTGGACTTCCGCCGCGAGCTGTGGCCGCTGATCGCGAAGGAGGTGGAGGGCGTCTACTACGAGGCGCTGCTCGCCCGCCGGGTCAGCGCGGGCGAGGTCGAGGAGTTCGCGGTCCGCTGGCCCGGGGCCGCGCCCGGTGTCGAGGAGGACCGGCTGCTCACGGCCGCGGGCGTCCGGGCCGCCGAACGCTGGGACTGGGAGCGCCTCCACCGCCCGTACGGGACACGGCGGTTCACCGGTCACGCCGACTTCACCCGCTGGCTGCTGGACCATCTGCGCGCGGATGTGCGCGAGGCCCGCCGGGGCAATGTCTCCGGTCCGCTCAAGGCCGCGCTGGACGTCCTGCGGGACCTGCGCAACGAGATACGCCTCGCGGTGGACCACGGCGGTCTGGACGGGCGCTCCCACCGGGACGACCTGGACCGCTGGTACACCCCGCTGAACGCCTTCCTCTCCATCGGGCCGCCCGCCCTGCGGATCGAGCAGATGACGGCACTGATCGAGGCGGGCGTGCTGCGCGTCGCGGGCCCGGGCACCCGGGTCGTCGCGGGCCCGGACGGCTTCGCGCTGGAGTCGGCGGTGCCGGGTGTGCGCCTGACGGGCCGGCTGCTCGTCGAGGCGCGGCTGCCCGAGCCGGATGTGCGCCGCACGGCGGACCCGCTGCTGCGCCATCTCCTGGCGACCGGCCAGGGCCGCCCGTTCCGGATTCCCGCCCGAAACCCCGAGGCGTCCGGGAACCCCGGCCCGGCCGGGAGCCCCGAGCCCTCCGCGAGCTACGAGACGGCCAGCTACGAGACCGGGGGCCTGGAGGTCACCGGGCGGCCGTACCACGTGGTGGACGCGGCGGGCCGGGCGCACCCGAGGCGGTTCGCCCACGGGGTGCCCACCGAGTCCGTGCACTGGGTGACCGCGGCCGGGATACGCCCCGGAGTGGACTCGGTGACCCTCGGCGACTCGGACGCGGTCGCCCGCGCGGTCCTGCTGCCCGCCGCGGCCCCGGCCGGCTCCGCGAGCACCGTGGTGGCACCGGGCCGTGCGACCGGGCTGGCGGAGGTGACGGCCTGACGCGCCGCCCCCGGGCCGGTGTCAGGCCCCGCACTCCGCCCGCATCTGCGCCGCCGCGTGGTGCGCCCCCGATCTGCCCCGCCCCCAGTCCACACCCCGGTCGACGAGCCGGACGGTGAGCCGCCGGTCGTGCACCGGGACCTTCTCGATCACGACGCCCTGCCCCCGCAGCGCGGTCTGGTCGACCTCGAAGGTGCGCACCGCGCTGTCCGGGTCGTCCGGGTCCGCCAGGACCAGATACGTGGTCGGGTCGCCGGCCGCGTCGCGTTCCCGCCCGCGCGCCGGTTCCGGGACGACGACGGCGACCGTGCAGGTCCGGTAGCCGCTGCCGACGAACCAGGACCAGGTCGCCGAACCACCGCTGTCCTCGCTCCGCGAGCCGGACATGGGGACCGCGCTGAAGCGGCCGTCGCAGCCGTCGCCCCGGTGCCCGCCCGTGTGGACGGTGTACCAGCCGTCGTCGCCGTCCGTGTAGCGCCCCTCCTCCTCGTAGCGCCCGCCGCCGGTGCAGCCGGGCCCGGCCCACGCCTCGTACGAGGGGCCGTCCGGCCGGTGCGACGGCGACGGGGAGGCGGCGGGGGGCTTGGGCCGGGGGCGCGGCAGGGACGGGGAGACGGAGGGCGAGGGGTCGGGGGCCGCGGTCCGGTCGTCCGGGGAGGGGGTGTTCCGCTGCGGGAGCCCGCCGAGCCCCGGGCCCGCGCCGGTGGGTACGGCCGCGCCGACCGGCGGGCCGTCCTCGTCGCCCGGTCCGCAGCCCGTCAGGGCAGGGCCCAGGGCGAGCAGCGCCAGGGCCACCGCCCCGGTGCGCAGCCCCCGTCCGGTCCCGTCGCGGTCGTTCCGTCCGTGCAGCTCGTGCCGTTCGTACTGCTCATCCTGCTCGTGCTGTTCGTACTGCTCATCCTGCTCGTGCTGTTCGTACTGCTCATCCTGCTCGTGCTGTTCGTGCTGTTCGTGCTGTTCGTACTGCTCGTTCCGCTCGTACGCCATGTCGCACCGGACCCCGTTGGCCGACTGATCGGTATGCCGTGAAGGCGGCTCCACTATGCACGAGCCCGCGAGGGCGCATAAGTGTTAACGACGGTAAGAATCACGGCGGTTCGGGCCACCGGGCACACGAGGTGCGGGGCGGGCGGCCGGTCAGCGCAGTTCTTCGGGGCAGGGTGTCCCGCGCGGGAGCTGATAGGGGGCGGCAAGGCGGTAGACGCCCGCGCGGGGGGCGAGCAGCTCGGTCCACTCGTCGCCCTCGACGTCCTCCTCGGCCTTCAGCAGACAGCCGTGCGGGTTGGTGAACTCCTTCGGCCCGTCGTCCTCGCGGAGCCTGGACGCCTCCGTCTCCTGCGGGCCCTCGACGCTCTCGCCGTCCTCGTCCACCAGGCTGAGCCACGGCGAGTACGGGACCCGGATCAGAACCCGCCCGGGGGACGTCACCTGGATCGTCACCTCGCCCGCACCGGCGTGCCGCACGGTCGCGGGCCGGTCGGCGAGGGGCACCGGGGACTGGACGGCGAAGACCTGCCAGTTCCGGTCGCCCCACACCCGGGTCAGATAGGGCAGTCCGCCGCCGACGAGTTCGGCCTCCTGCACGGCGCTGTTGTCCGGGCGGCCCTCGGGGAGGACCACGTAGTGCACGGCCCAGCGGTCCAGCCAGGCGCGGTAGCCGTCGGCGGTGAGGACGTTCTCCTTGTCGTAGAAGAGCGGGTTGCGCTCCATGTCGGCCTGCCGGTTCCAACCGCGCGCCAGGTTGACATACCGGGCGAGGGCCGAGGACTCGCGGTGGCTGCTCGCCGGGACGACCTCGACCCGGCCGCGTTCCGCGCCGAGCCGCTGGAGCCGGTCCACCAGCGGGGCGAGTTCGCGGTTCCAGGACGCGGTGGGGGCGGTGCGCACGATGTCGTCGACGCCCTTGAAGCCGATCCAGGCGTTCAGCCCGGCGAACGCGACCACCAGGGCGTACCAGCGGCGGGAGCGCGGCGCGGTCCACGGCAGGGCGGCGAGCAGCACCACCCCGGCGAAGAGCATCGGCAGCCGGGAGACGTTGGACCCGATCTGGGAGTCGATCAGCCAGGTCAGCAGGGTGCCGAGGGAGTAGACGGCCGCCGCGACCCGCACCGTGCGCCACTCGCGCGGCACCAGCAGGAAGGTCAGGACGCCGAAGAGGAACGGCAGCGAGGTCGAGCCCAGGGACATCGGCTGGGTCCCCGAGAACGGGAAGAGCCAGGAGGAGAGCGCGACCACGACCACCGGCGGGATGCCGATGACGTACGCGCCCGGGCGCCGTCCGCACAGGAACAGGGCGGCGGCGACGACCCCCAGGAAGAGCCCGGCGACCGGGCTGGCCGCCGTCGCGAGACCGGCGAAGGGAGCGGCGACGGCCGCCTTCACCCAGCGGTTGCGCCGCCACCGGTGCGGCCAGCAGAACACCGCGCCCACGGCGGCGAGGGCGAACATCATCCCGAGCCCGAAGGTGACCCGCCCGGACAGCGCGTTGCACAGGAACGCGAAGACCCCGGCGAACCCGCAGGCCACCGGGTTGCGCACCTCCCGCAGCCGCACCAGGATCAGCGCGGTCAGCGCGGAGGACACCGTGCCCGCGACGATCATCGTGGTGCGCACCCCGAGGACCGACATCAGATACGGCGAGACCACGCTGTACGAGACGGGGTGCATCCCCCCGTACCAGGCGAGGTTGTACGCGGAGTCCGGGTGGCGGCCGACGAACTCGGCCCAGGCGTCCTGGGCGGCGATGTCGCCGCCGCTGTTCGCGAAGAAGAAGAACCAGAGGAGATGGACGGCGGCGGCCGCGGCGGTGACGACGGTGACGGGGTGCCGCAGCAGCTCCGCGCGCCGGCTCCGGGGCGCGCCGGGTTCCGGGCTCGGGCCCGGGTTCTGGTGCGGCTCCGGGACCGGTTCCGTGGCGGGGGCGGGGATGGGGGCCGGGTGCGCCCCGGGGTCGTACGCGCGGGT
This sequence comes from Streptomyces sp. NPDC005805, assembly GCF_040630445.1. Taxonomy (NCBI): domain Bacteria; kingdom Bacillati; phylum Actinomycetota; class Actinomycetes; order Kitasatosporales; family Streptomycetaceae; genus Streptomyces; species Streptomyces sp. NPDC005805. The sequence continues at coordinate 124,990 of NZ_JBEXXN010000003.1, read as the reverse complement.
GGGCTCGGCGGTGGTCACTGCGGCTCTCCCCGTCCTGTCCCTGTCTGCCTCACCCCTGAGGACGCGCCCCGGACGCCCCCGGGTTGCCCCTGCCGGCCCTGCCTCTCCGGACGCCGGACGCTAGCACGCGGGCGCCCCGGTGGACCGGGGCGCCCGGGCGTCGCTATCCGATCCGGGTCAGCTTGTCGGAGAACCCGGGTTCGGTCTTGTCCGTCTGGAGGGCGACCGGGACGCTGATCGTGCCCGCCCCCGATCCGGCGGTCAGGCTGCCGACGACGGTGCCCGCCTTCGCGTTGTGCGGGATCACCTTGCCGCCGTCCGTGATGTCGGACTTCACGGTCATCCCGGACCAGCCGACGACGGTCATGTCCCTGGTCGCCACGACCGGCGTCCGGCCGCCGACACCGTCGTCCACGTACCCGACGACATCACCCTTGGAGACGACCTTCTTCGCCTCCAGCAGCTCGCGGGTCTCCGTCAGGACCGCCTGGCTGGCGTCGTTGGCGGTCTTGAGGATCGGGACCTTGTGCTGGCCGAGGACGGCACCGACGATCGTCTGCGTCGAGCCGCCGACGTCCTTGTAGGAGGCGAAGAGGAGGTTGCCGCCGGCCTTGGTGGTGGAGCCGGTCTTGATGCCGATGGCGCCCATCTTGTAAGGCAGGTGGTTGTAGTTCGGGTGGACCTTGCCCGAGGGGTCGGTCCACTGCGCCTGCCGGGTGATGTCGACCATGGCCTTGTTCTTCACCAGGGCCATGCCCAGCTTCACCTGGTCGGCGGCGGTGGAGACGGTCGTCGCGTCGAGCCCGGACGGGTCGGTGTACGTCGTGTTCGTCATCCCCAGCTCCTTGGCGGTGTCGTTCATCTTCTTGACGAACGCCTCCTCGGAGCCCGCGTCCCAGCGGGCGAGCAGTCGCGCGATGTTGTTCGCGGACGGAATCATCACGGCGCTGAGGGCGTCGCGCTGGGAGATCTTCTGGCCCTCCTTGACGGTGTTGAGGGTCGACTCGCTGTTGGTCGTGTCGTAGCCGCCCTCCTTCTCGGCGAGGGCGTCGATCGTGATGGAGGCCCCGTCCTCGCCCCGCTTGTAGGGGTGGTCGCGCATGATGATGTACGCCGTCATCGTCTTGGTGACGCTGGCGATCGGGACCGGCTTCTCCTCGCCGAACTGCCCGACCGTGCCGAGACCGGACACCACGATCTGACCCTGACCCTCGCCGGGCCACGGCAGCGAGGGACGCTCGCCGTCGAAGGCGTACTCGGCGTCGGCGGTGAGCGCGAGCTCCGGCTCGGGGAGCGGGCGGAAGGACTGTGCGACCGCGAAGACGATCAGCAGGAGCAGGACCAGCGGGGTCCAGATCTTGACCCGGCGCACCAGGGTGCGGGTCGGCGTCTCGGGCGGCGGAGGCGTGTTGGTCAGCTCCGCGAGCAGGTCCAGCGGGGGCAGCGGCGGCATCGGCTGCTGCCGGGTGCGCTCGGCCTCCGCGAGGGAGGCGGGGGGCGCACCGGCGGACGCGTCCGCCTCGGCGCGGGCCTCGCCGGGGGCGGCGGGCTCGGCGCGGGTCGCGTTGGCCGGGGCGGGGGCGGAGGTCTCGGCCCGGGACGCGCCGGCCGGGGCGGGGGCGGGCTCGTCGCGGTGCAGCGGCACGAAGGTGCTCGCGGGGCGGGCGGGCTCGGCGTCCGCGTCGGCTCCGGCGGCCGGCTTCTCGGCGTCGGCCGCCGGCTTCTCGGGGTCGGTGGCGGGCTTGGGGAGCTTCAGCGCGGTGGTGGGCTGATCGACCACCGGGCGCTTCGGCATCGCGAACATGGCGGTGGGCTGGTCGACGGGCTTCCCGTCGTCGGCCCCGGGCTCCGCGCCGGCGCTCGTGGAGGGTTCCGCGTCCGCCTTGGCGGCCGCCGGGGCGTCGTCGGCCTCGGGCTCGGTGTCGCCGGAGGCCGCCGGGGCCTCGTCGGCGGCGGGCTCGGGCTCCGTGTCGTCCGCGTCGGCTTTGGCGGCGGGCTCCGGCTCGGCGTCGCCGGACGCCGGGTCCGCACCCGTGTCCGTGTCCGGGTCGGCGGTCTCCGCCTCCGCGGCGGCGGAAGCATTCTGCTTCGGCGCCTCCGGGGTGTCCTCGTCCTCGTCCGAGGTCGCGACCCACGCCGCCACCGCGTCGCGCAGCCGCGCGTCGCTCCCCGCGGCGGGCGCCCCGGCAGCGGCGGCGTCGTCCGACCCGGCCCGGCCACCGTCCCCACCGTCGCGGGCGTCACCGTCCGCGTCGCCCACGTCACCCGACGGTGACGCGTCCGCATCCGCGTCCGCGTCGGTATCCGCGTCGGACGGCTCGCGCTGCGGAAGACGGAAGACCGCCGTGCGCTGGTCCGTCGCCACGGGGGACGACGACCGCTCCGCCTCCGTCTCCGGTTCCGTCGAGGAGGAGGCCGCATCCGCGTCCGCCGGGGACCCCGGGGCCCCCTCGCGGAGCACCGCGAGACGCGGGTCGCGCCCGGTCTCCGTCTCCCCCGACGACTCCCGCTGCTCCGACCTGTCGGGGGACTCGCCCGCCACCGTGCCTCCTCCATGAGTCATGTGCCACGCACCCTGCGTATATGCCACCGGTATGTCACTGGCGCATGATGCGTGTCGTACAGGTATCACTACGAGCGCTCACCGCCGAGCGCTCGCCGTGTCCGAACCATCTACCAGTGTCCTGTGTGAGCGCTTGGCTCCCGTGCTAGACGAGAACGACATACCTATCGGTTCCCTAACAAAGCACCCGGGCCCCCTCGACAGACCAATGTGAGAGGGGTCACCCTGTCATTCATCCACGCGGGGAGGCATGGATGGGCAGGAGCCGCAGAACACTTCCGGAAGAGCTTCTGCTGCTCGCTCTGGACCCGACCACGGGTACCACAGCGCAGCCGCAGTCGCTCGACCTCGGTCTGGCAGGAGCTCAGCTAGTGGAGCTGGCCCTGGCAGGACGGATAGCCCCTGACGGGGATCGTATCGCCGTGGTGATGCCACGGCCGACCGGAGATCCGACTCTGGACTCCGCGCTGGAGCTGCTGCGCAGACGCGGCAGCCCGGTCCGCGCGGTCCACTGGATCGGCGGGCCCCGGCTGGGGCTGCGCCAGATCTATCTCTCGCATCTGGAACGGTGCGGCATGGTCCATGCCGTCGAGGGCCAGATGTGCGGGGTGCTGCCGACGACTCGCTACCAGGCGACGGACACGGCCATCAGCCGGGACATCAGGGCCCGGCTCGACAGTGCGATCCGCACCGGTGTACCGCCGGACCCGCGGACCGCGGCGCTCGCCGCCCTGGCCCACGCGGTCGGTCTCGGCAAGCACCTGTACCCGGGCAACGAAGGCCGTTCCTCGCGGTCCCGTCTGCGGGACCTCATCCGGCACGACCCCATGGGCGGCCTCGTGGCGCACGCCGTGATGGACGTCCAGAACGGCGTCGCGGCCCAGCCGCGGCGCAACGCACCGGCGGCGGGCGGCGGCGCGAGCCGGCCGGGCCCCGTGCCGATGCAGCCGCGCCGCACGGGCATGGCACGCGTCGCCGCGCACTGAGCGGCGAGCACTGAGCAGCGCGCACCGAGCACCGAGCGACACACGCATACGAGCACGAGCACGCACCACGAGGACCGCACCACCACCGCCGCACCGACGTCCCCAGACCCGGTTCGGGAGCCGCAGGAACGCGCGGGACAGCGTCTGACGCTGTCCCGCGCGTTCGCGTGTGTGGCCATTTCCCCACGCGGATACGACCATTGGTGGCAATCTGCTGAGCAATAGACACGCAGCGCAACGCTGAACGAGGCAGAACAACGCAGCCGGAGGTGCAGTTTCCGTGGCGTCCAACGTCAACCCCACCGTCAGGAGACGCCGATTGGGCCAGGAGCTGCGCCGGCTCCGGGAGATGAAGGGCATGACCGCGGAGGAGGTCGCGGAGCGCCTGCTCGTCTCCCAGTCCAAGATCAGCCGCCTGGAGAACGGCCGCCGCTCCATCAGCCAGCGCGACGTCCGCGATCTGTGCGGAGTGTACGAGGTCGAGGACCACCGGATCGTCGACTCCCTGATGCAGATGGCCAAGGACTCGCGCCAGCAGGGCTGGTGGCACGCCTTCGGCGACATCCCGTACAGCGTCTACATCGGCCTGGAGACGGACGCGGCCAGTCTGCGCGTCTACGAACCGCAGGTCGTGCCGGGCCTGCTGCAGACCCGTTCGTACGCGGAGGCGCTGATCGCGGGCGCGCTGCCGGAGAGCGGCCAGGCGGACGTGGAGAAGCGGGTCAGCGTACGGCTGCGCCGCCAGGAGCGGGTCAAGGACGCCGAGCATCCGCTGCGCCTGTGGGCGGTCGTGGACGAGGCGGCGCTGCGGCGGCGGGTGGGCGACCGGCATCTGATGCGGGAGCAGTTGGAGCACCTGGTGGGGCTGTCGCACCAGCCGCATGTCACCGTGCAGGTGCTCCCCTTCGAGATGGGCGCGCACCCGGGCATCAACGGCCAGTACGCCATCCTGGAGTTCCCGGACGCCTCGGACTCCAGCGTGGTCTACATCGAGGGCGTGACCAGCGACCTGTACCTGGAGAAGGCGAACGACGTGCAGAAGTACAGCGTGATGTACGAGCACCTGCGCGCCCAGGCGCTGAACGTGGACCAGACCCGGCAGTTCATCGCGAAGATCGCGAAGCAGTACGCCCAGGAGTCGCCCGACGAGTTCGCGGAGTAGCGCGGGAGGGGGAGCGGTACGGAGCGGGCGGGAAAATACACCATACGTCGGGCGTGACGGAAGGTTCTGCCGGTGCACATCATCCGGTCGAGTGAATGCTTCCCTCACGCCCGGGGCCCGGCGAGTAGCGTCGATCACGCCAGCAAGAACGTTGGCGCACATCACCCCCACTTGCCGAAGCGGAGCAATCATGGCAATCACCCAGGGCGCCACGGAGACCTGGACCAAGTCCTCCTACTCCACGGGCAACGGCGCCTGCGTCGAAGTCAAGTCCCCTGCCGTACAGGCGATCTCGGTGCGTGACTCCAAGGTCGTCGCCGGCCCGGTCCTCACCTTCCGCCCCGACTCGTGGAACGCGTTCGTGGCCGACGTGGCCCACGCTCCGGCCGACCTCGCCTGAGCCCGCGCAGCGAAATCCGGCCACAGGCCCGGAGCGCGGGAACGCCCGCCGCGGAGCCCACTCGACTGGATCGCCGTCCCGGCCGAGCGGGCCCGAACCGGCCACCACCGGGGCCGCACGGACACCCCGTCCGTGCGGCCCTTCGTCGTACCCGGCCCGGGACGCCGTGGGCGTCACGGTCTCCCGCACTGCCCGGTCCGGTTCGTCAGGACCCCGGCCCGGTCCGGTTCATCAGGACCCCAGTTCGGTGAGCCCCCGCGGGTAGCGCGCCAGCCACCCCGGCGCGGAGGCGGTCGGGCTGTGCAGGGCCGGGCCCTGGGTCATCTCCATCGCGAAGTCGTCCGCGATCTCCAGCAGTGTCCCCCGGCCCTCCAGCTCGCTCAGCCACGCGGGCGGCAGCGCCGTCTCCCCGTGCAGCGCGCCGAGCAGCCCCCCGCAGACCGCGCCCGTCGCGTCCGAGGCCCCGTCGTGGTTGACCGCGAGCCGCAGCCCGTGCCGGACGTCCTCCCCCACCAGGGCGCAGTACACGGCCGCGCCGAGGACCTCCTCGGCGAAGCCGCTCCCGGCGAGCGCGGTGACCCGCCCGGCGGCCGGGATGCCCTGGCGGACCGCGCCCAGGGCCTCCTTGAGCGCGTCCGTCACCGGCTGGTGGCCGGGCCGGGCCGCGAGCTGGGCCAGGGCCCGCTGCACGGCGCCGTCCAGCGTCCCGCCCCGGGCCAGGCCGTGCACGATCACGGCGAACGCGCCCGCCGACAGATACGCCGTCGGGTGCCCGTGGGTCTGCGCGGCGCACTCGACGGCGAGCTGGCAGACGAGTTCCGGCTCCCAGCCGACCAGCAGCCCGAAGGGCGCGGAGCGGACCACCGCGCCCGCGTCCCGGGCGGTCGGGTTCTTCGGGGTCTGGACCGTGCCCATCACCTCGTCGGCCAGCCCGGTCAGGCACTCCCGGGAGGGGGAGCGGCGGCTGTACAGCCACTCCTCGCGGGCGAGCCAGCCGATGTCCTTGCGGCGCTCGTCCGGCCCCCAGTACCGCTGGGTGGCGGCCCAGCGCAGATACGCGCGGTGCAGATCGGTCGGCGGGTGCCAGGCGCCCGTGTCCCGGCGGACCTGGGCGCGGATCAGCCCGTCGACGGTGAACAGGGTCATCTGGGTGGCGGCGGTGACGGTGCCCCGGCGGCCGGCGACGGGAACCAGGTCGACCAGTCCCTCGGGGCCGTGCGCCTCCCGCAGTTCCTCCAGGGTCCGGCCCTCGGCGCCGGCCCCGAGGGCGTCGCCGATCGCACCGCCGAGGAGGGCGCCGCGTACCCGGGCACGGAAGTCCTGCTGCTCGGCCCGGCCCCACACGGTCGCGGCTGCGCCCACCGTGTCCCTCCCCGACGTCGAACGAACACTGCCCCGGCGCAGCACGCACACACTGCCCGGCCCAGCACTGTAATCGAACGACCCCGCCCCGCCCGGCGCGCCGGGAGCCCACCGGCCGGAACGCCTGCGCGAGCCGGGCCCGGGCGGGCGGCAGCCCCCGCACCGGGCGCTCCCGGCCCGACGGCCCCGGGGACGCTCAGCCACCGGAACCCGGCCGCACCGGCGGGGCAGGCCCACGTGTCTGCCGAAGGCCACCGCAGGCCCCCGCCTGCCGGTGGCCTGCCGGGCGGGTCGGGGCGGCTCCCCGCAGGACCTCGCCCGGCCCGGGCCCTCGCCCTGGCCAGATGACCCCGGCCGAGTTCCCGGCCGCCGGGCCCGGCACGCCGCGTCAGTAGCCGGAGGAGCCGCCCAGGCCGCCCCCGTACCGCCGGTGGACGTCCTCGGGGGTGCCGGGGCCGACCGGGGTGCCGTGGGCCGGGCTCGGGCGGCCCGGGGTGCCCGGGGGGCGGGCCAGGGCCGACAGGTCGGCCAGGGCCTGCTGGGTGCGCCCCAGGGCGAAGTTGGCGCCCGCCCGGGACCAGAGGGCGGGGCGGTGGCCCGGAGCGAGCCGCAGGGCCCGGTCGAGGTCGGCCAGGGCCTCCTCGTGGCGGCCCGCCAGCGCGTGCGCCACGGCGCTCTCGGTCAGTTCCCCCGCCTGCCGGCCGCCCGCGGTGGACTCCGCCCGGTCCCGGTCGGCGCGGGCGCCCGCCGCGTCGCCGTGGCGTTCCCGGATCTCGGCCCGGCGGAGCAGCGCCCAGGAGTAGTCCGGCTCAAGGACGACGGCCCGGTCCAGGTCGGCGAGGGCCTCCTCGTGGCGGCCCGCGGCGTCCAGCGCCATGGCCCGGCTGCCGAGCGCCCAGGCGTAGCCCGGATCCAGCTCCAGCGCCCGGGTGTACTGCTCCACGGCCTCCTCGAACCGCCCGGCGAAGCGGTGCACATCGCCGCGCTCCCCCGCGATCCAGGGGTTGCCGGGTGCCAGCTCGCCCGCCCGGGCCAGATCGGCGAGCGCGCTCTCGGCATCGCCCCGCTGACCGTGCGCGCGGGCCCGCCGCAGCAGCGCCCACACATAGCCCGGATTCAGCTCGATCGCGCGGTCCAGGTCGGCGAGGGCCTCCTCGTGGCGGCCCAGGCGCAGCAGTGTGTGGCCCCGCCCGGCGAACGGCCAGTGGTGGTCGAGCCCGGCCCCGATCGCCCGGTCCAGGTCGGCGAGGGCCTGTTCGTACCGTCCGGCGAGCCGGTGCACCTCCCCGCGCTCGGCGAGCGTCCAGGCGAAGCCGGGGTCCAGCGCCACCGCCCGGTCGAGATCGGCGAGGGCCTCCGGGAGGCGGCCGACCCGGCGCAGGGTGCGGCCGCGGCCGTGCAGGGCGGGCGGGTGGTCGGGGAGGAGGCCGAGGGCGCGCCGGGAGTCGGCGAGGGAGGCGTCGAACTCGCCCGCGTTGTGCAGGTCGCGGGCCCGGACCACCAGGGCGTCCGCCCGGCCCGCCGGGTCCAGGCCCGCCCGCCGGATCAGCAGGTCCAGCAGGTCGATCCCGAGCCGGGACTCGTCCCCGAGGGCGGCGAGGCAGTCGCGGCCCCAGTCGCGCAGCGGGCCGCTGTCGGTGTCCTCCCCGGCCTGGGCCAGCATCCGCGCCCAGGCACGGGCCGCCGCGGTGCCCTCCCGGCAGGCGTCCACCCCGTCCCGCAGGGCGGCGGGCAGCGCGGCGCGCGGGTGGGCGCAGAGCCGGTGGTAGCCCTCCTCCAGCCGCAGTTCGCGCCAGTTCGCGGCGGACCACAGCCGGGCCGGGTCCACGCCCCGGGCGGCGCCGGCCGCCCAGCCGGCGAAGGCGTCGGCCAGGCGCTCATGGCGGGCGATCCAGCGCTGCGGGGCGCCGGCCCGGCGCAGCCGCAGCATCGGGGCGCGGACCACGTCGTGGTAGACGGTGAGCCCGGCGCGCTCCTCCACGAAGGGCATGGTGCGCAGCCAGGCGAACAGGGCCTCGGCGTCGCTCTCCACGGCCGCGCCAAAAACGTCCTCGTTGAGCCGGCGCGGCAGGGCCCCGTCGAGGGCGGCGGCCCGGTGGGCGGGGTCCCGCTCCCCGTTGAGGAAGCGTTCCACCGCGTTCGCGCTGGGGTCGCCGACCACCCCGGCCGCGGTGGCCCGGTCGGCGGCGAGGGTGGTGAGCAGGACGGGCAGCCGGCCGGAGAGGCGCAGCACCTCGCGGACCACGCCCTCGTCCACCACGCCGCGGGCGGTGAGCAGCCGCCGGGCCTCGTCGTCGGTGAAGGGCGCCAGCGGCAGTTCGGCGACCAGATCGATGCCGTCGGCCCAGCGGACCCGGTCCAGGGGCCGCTGGCCCGCGGTGGTGACGACCAGCCCGGCGGGCGCCTCGCCGTAGCGGCCGACGGCGAACAGGGCGGCGAGCCAGGGGTCCAGGAGGGCACCGGTCCGCTCGTAGGTGTCGAAGAAGAGGGCGAGGTGGGCCCGGGGGCCGAGGTCGGCCGCGGCCTCCTCCAGTTCGGCGAGGAAGACCGGGGAGAGCCGGGGCAGCGGGTCCATGACGAGGTGGACGTCGTCCTGGCGGAAGCGGGCGGCGAGCCGGGCGCGCAGCCGCTCGGTGCCCTCGGCGAGCTGCGCCGGGTCCACGAAGCCGGTGACGGCGGAGGCTCCGGGCAGCAGGGCGACGGCGGCGAGTCCGGCGCGGGCGGCGGCGAGCTGCCCGGGCGAGGCCCCCGGCGCGCCGCGATCGGGGCCCGCCCCGGGGCCGGCGGACGGAAAAGCCCGGTCGGGGTCCTCCACCAGGGAGGACGCCTCGTGACGGCGCTGCCGGTACGTCGCCATCAGTTTGTCGAACTCCTTGAGGCGGTACCCCTGCCGGGCCGCCTCCGCGCTGATCGCCGCCATCGCCTCGGGGACGCTGTTCACGGAGTCGTCCACGTACGCGGTGAGGGCACCGGCCTCGGCGGCGGCCGCCTTCAGCCGGTGCACCAGGGAGGTCTTGCCGACGCCGGAGCTGCCGTGCACATGGAAGACGAAGCGCCGGTCCGGGTGCTCGACGGGCAGCCGGATGTTCTCCCGGTACAGGTCCAGTTCGGCGGTGCGGCCGATGAACTGCGCGCCGCGCCGCTCCTCCAGCACCTGGCGCAGCGATTTCCTGGACCCGGACCCCATCCGCCCTCCCCCGTACGTTTTCCGACGGCCTGACGATCTGACGATCAGTCTGGCAGCAGGGGCAGCAGCTCCGGGAGGTGTCCGTCGGACGCGGCGGCGGCGCGCCGCCGTTCCTCGGGGACCTCGCCGTAGAGGGTGGTGCGCGGCTTCGCGGGGCGGCCGGCGGCCTCGGCGATGGCGGTGAGGTCGCGCACCGAGCGGTAGGAGCCGTAACTCGACCCGGCCATCCGGGAGATGGTCTCCTCCATCAGGGTGCCGCCGAGGTCGTTGGCGCCGGAGCGCAGCATCTCGGCCGCGCCCTCGGCGCCGAGCTTCACCCAGCTGGTCTGGATGTTGGGGATGTGCGGGTGGAGCAGCAGCCGGGCCATCGCGGTGACGGCCCGGTTGTCGCGGGTGGTCGGGCCGGGCCGGGCGATGCCCGCGAGGTAGACGGGCGCGTTGGTGTGGATGAACGGCAGGGTGACGAACTCGGTGAAGCCGCCGGTCTCCTGCTGGATGCGGGCCAGGGTGCGGAAGTGGCCGAGCCAGTGCCGGGGCTGGTCGACGTGCCCGTACATCATGGTGGAGCTGGAGCGGATACCCAGTTCGTGGGCGGTGGTGACGACCTCGATCCAGGTGGCGGTGGGCAGTTTGCCCTTGGTGAGGACCCAGCGGACCTCGTCGTCCAGGATCTCCGCCGCGGTGCCGGGGATGGAGTCGAGTCCGGCCTCCTTGGCGGCGGTCAGCCACTCCCGGATGGACAGGCCGGTGCGGCTGGCGCCGTTGACGACCTCCATGGGCGAGAAGGCGTGCACATGCATGCCGGGGACGCGTTCCTTCACGGCCCGCGCGATGTCGAAGTACGCGGTGCCGGGCAGGTCGGGGTGGATGCCGCCCTGCATGCAGACCTCGACGGCGCCGATGTCCCACGCCTGGGCGGCCCGGTCGGCGACCTGGCCGAGGGAGAGGGTGTAGGCGTCGGCGTCGGTGCGCCGCTGGGCGAAGGCGCAGAAACGGCAGCCGGTGTAGCAGACGTTGGTGAAGTTGATGTTGCGGGTGACGATGTAGGTGACGTTCTCGCCGACGACGTCCCGGCGCAGTTCGTCGGCGATCCGGGTGAGCGCGTCGAGGGCGGGGCCGTCGGCGTGCAGCAGGGCCAGGGCCTCGTCGTCGGTGAGCCGGGTCGGGTCGTCGGCCGCGACGCCGAGGGCGTGGCGGACGTCGGTGTCGATGCGCTGCGGGACCATGCCGGGGGCGGCGGCCTCGCGCAGGGCGTCCCAGTCGCCGTAGACGTGGTCGAAGTCCTCGCGGCGGTCGCCGGTGCGGCCTTCGGTGTCGATGGTGCGGTGCAGGTCGGTGCGGCCGGTGGCGGTGAAGCCCTCGTCCGGTTCCTGCCAGGGCAGTCCGGCGGGCAGGGCACCGGGGCGGGCGAGGCCGGTGGCGGGGTCGGCGAGCGCGTCGACGTGCGGGCGCAGCCGGGGGTCGAGCCAGGGCTCGCCGCGGCGCACGAACTCCGGGTAGACACAGAGCCGTTCGCGCAGTTCGAAGCCCTCGGCGGCGGACTGCTCGGCGAGTTCGTCGATCCGGGGCCAGGGGCGTTCGGGGTTGACGTGGTCGATGGTGACGGGCGAGACACCGCCCCAGTCGTCGATCCCGGCGCGCAGCAGGCGCGCGTACTCGCCGTCGACCAGGTTGGGCGGGGCCTGGAGGCAGGCGGAGGGGCCCATGATGTGCCGGGCGACGGCGACCGCGGCGACGAGTTCGTCGAGTTCGGCGTCGGGCATGCCGCGCATCGCCGTGTCCGGCTTGGCGCGGAAGTTCTGCAGGATCAGCTCCTGGATGCCGTGGTAGGCGCGGGCGATCCGGCGCAGCGCGAACAGGGACTCGGCGCGCTCCTCGTACGTCTCGCCGATGCCGATGAGGAGCCCGCTGGTGAACGGGACGGAGGAGCGTCCGGCGTCCTCCAGGACGCGCAGCCGCACGGCGGGCTCCTTGTCCGGGGAGCCGTAGTGGGGGCCGCCGGGCTCGGACCACAGACGGGTGGCGGTGGTCTCCAGCATCATGCCCATCGAGGGGGCGACGGGCTTGAGCCGCTGGAAGTCCGTCCAGGACATGACGCCCGGGTTGAGGTGGGGCAGCAGCCCGGTCTCCTCCAGGATGCGGACGGACATGGCCCGGACGTAGGCGAGGGTGTCGTCGTAGCCGTGCGCGTCCAGCCACTCGCGGGCCTCGGGCCAGCGGTCCTCGGGCTTGTCGCCGAGGGTGATCAGGGCTTCCTTGCAGCCGAGTTCGGCGCCGCGCCGGGCGACCTCCAGCACCTCGTCCGGCGACATGTAGACCCCGTGGCCGCTGCGGCGGAGCTTGCCGGGCACGGTGACGAAGGTGCAGTAGTGGCACTTGTCCCGGCAGAGCCGGGTGAGCGGGATGAAGACGCTCTTGGAGTACGTGATCACCCCGGGCCGGCCCGCGGCCTCCAGCCCGGCGTCCCGCACCCGGCCCGCCGACTCCGTGAGTGCGTCCAGGTCGGCTCCCCGGGCCTGGAGGAGCACGGCGGCCTCGCCGACGTCGAGCGCGACCCCGTCCCGGGCCCGCCTCAGCGCGCGGCGCATCGCGTTCCCGGTGGGCCGCGCGGTCGGGTGTTCCCCCTGGTGATCGCTCATGCCCCGAGCATACGAGCGCGGCCCGCCATCCCGGCAGGACGCAGGTCACGCCCTGCTCATCGCCCGGCCACCGGGAATCCGGCGGGGGTGGTCGGAGGGGCGGGCGGGGCGGCGGCCCCGGGCGCTTCCGGGCCCGGCGCGGGCGAGGGCGGGCGGGGGCGCAATCTGGCCTGATCCCGTCGCCGCGCCCCCTCCCCGGTCGCCCCGCTCGCTACAGATACTGCGCGTAGTCGTCGAGGGCCCGCAGGACCTCCAGTTCGGTGCCCGGCGGGAGTTGGAGGACGACCTCCTCGATGCCCTGCTCCGCGTAGTGGGCGAGCTTGCCCGGGGTGGGGCGGACCGCGTACGGGACGATGTGCAGCGCGTCCGGGTCGCGCCCGGCCGCCTCCCACACCGCGCGCAGCTCGGGGACGGGCTCCTGCAGGCCGCGCCCGCCGATGGGCAGCCAGCCGTCCGCGTACTCCGCGATCCCCGCGAACAGCCCCGGCCCCGCGCCCCCGCCGACCAGCACCCGCGGCGCCCCGCCGGCCGGCTTGGGGTGGGCGTGCGAGGCGCTGACGGAGGCGAGGGCGCCCTCGTACGCGGTCGGTTCGGCCGCCCACAGGGCCCGCATCAGACGCATCCGCTCCCGGACCAGCTCGCGCCGCGCGGACCAGATGACGCCGTGGTCCGCCGCCTCCTCCACGTTCCAGCCGAAGCCGACCCCGAGGGTGAAACGGCCGCCGGAGACATGGTCGAGAGTGGCGATCTGCTTGGCGAGCACGATCGGGTCGTGCTGGGCGACGAGGGTGATGCCGGTGGCCAGGGCCAGGGAGGTGGTGACGGCCGCCGCCTGCGCGAGGGCCACGAACGGGTCGAGGGTGCGCGCGTATTCGCGGGGCAGCTCACCGCCCGCGGCGTACGGGGTGATCCGCGAGGCGGGGATATGGGTGTGCTCGGGGAGGTAGAGCCCGGCGAACCCCCGCTGTTCGAGCTCGCGGGCCAGGCGCACGGGGGTGATCGTCTCGTCGGTGAGGAAGACCGTGGTCGCGATCCGCATGGGGACACGGTAGGCGAGAACGGGGGCGCGGAGGCACGGGACGGGCGGGGTGTGCGCTACCCGGAGTGCGCCGGCCGCCGCCGTTTACCGCGTCGGAGGCCGTTCAGCGCGTCGGGCGCCGTCTACCGCGCCGGCCGCCGTTTGACGAACTCGGCCCGCGCCGGCATCCCGTCCCCGGATTCCAGCGGTCCGGACTCGCGCCAGCCGCACGCCTCGTAGAAGGCGATGGCCCTGGTGTTGCCCGCGAAGGTCTCCAGGCGGATGTCCTCGTGGCGGGCGAAGAGGAGTTCCTCGGCGCGCCCGAGCAGGAACCGGCCCAGGCCCTGACGGTGGCGGCCCGCGTCGACCATCATCAGATCGAGGGTCGGGCCGTCCAGGATGGTCAGCCCCACGATCTCCCCGTCCGCCTGCATGCAGTGGACCTGCCCCTGCCGCAGATGGGTCGCGATGTGCTCGTCCGAGGCGCCGGAGCCGATGAACCAGTCGACGCTCTCGTCCCCCAGGAACGAACGGTAGCTCGCGTCGATCGTGCGGCGGGCCAGCGCCTGGAGGGCCGGCAGGTCCTCGTCGACGGCGGGACGCACGGCGAGGCGCGCGGGCTCGGGGTGCGGGTGCGGGTGCGGCATGGTGGTGCTCCGGTCCATCGGGGGGAGGGGCTGAGGGCTGAGGGGCGGCGGCCCAGCGTAGCCCCGGCTCCGGCGCGGGACACCCCGCGCTCAGTCCGCCGCGACCAGCGCCGGCGTCTCCTTCGTCAGCACCTCGCCGCGGAAGAACGCCGGGCTGCGGCGTTCCATCACCAGCATCAGCACCAGGCCGAGCAGCAGCAGCCCGACCCCGATCACGAAGACCGAGCCCATGCCCAGGACCGAGGAGCCCGAGCCGTAGGCCGGGTCCCACATGTCGTACAGGGTCTTGCCGAAGACCGCGGCGAGCAGGGTCCCGCCGAGGACCGGGAAGACGCCCTTGAAGACCAGGTCCCGCCCGGAGCGGGTGAGTTCGCGGCGGAAGTACCAGGCGCAGGCGAAGGCCGTGAGCGCGTAGTAGAAGCAGATCATCAGACCGAGCGCGTAGATCGTGTCCACGAGGACGTGCTCGCTGACCAGCGTCATCACCGTGTAGAACGCACCGGTGGCGAGGCCCGCGATCACGGTGGCCCGGCCCGGCGTCCGGAAGCGCGGGTGGACGCGGGCGTACGAGGCGGGCAGCGCCTGGTACGTCGACATCGCCAGGACGGTGCGGGCGACGGGGATGAACGTCGTCTGGAGGCTGGCGGCGGCGGACGCGAGGACCGCGACGAACAGCAGGACGCCGAGCCCGGGACCCATCACCGGGCCGGCCAGCGCGGCGAAGACGTTGTCGGAGGTCTCGGGGTTGGCGAGCCCGAGGCCCTGCTCGCCGGAGCCGACGGCCATCTGCGCGGCGACGCCGGTCGCGAGGTAGGAGCCGACCAGCACGACCATGGCGATCATCGCGGCCCGCCCCGGGGTCCGGGTGCTGCCGACGGTCTCCTCGTTGGCGGTCAGACAGGCGTCCCAGCCCCAGTACATGAAGATCGACAGGGAGAGCCCGGCGGTGAACGCGGCGAAGGACTGCACGGCGAACGGGTTCATCCAGGACCAGGAGAAGTCCAGGGACCCGACGAAGGCGTCCGCCTTGGTGAACGCCATGGTCACGAAGGCGGCCAGGACCAGCAGTTGGAGCCCGACCAGGGCGTACTGGACGCCCTTGGTGGCGGTCATCCCCCGGTAGCTGATCGCCGTGGCGACGGCGATCAGCACCAGACAGGTGACGATGTGGACGCCCTTGTTCCCGTCCAGCGCGGCGACGGACGGACTGCCGGTGATCTCCCCGGCGAGCAGCCAGAAGTACGAGGTCGCCACGCCCGCGAGGTTGGACAGCACGATGATCGTCGCGATCACCAGCCCCCACCCGCACATCCAGCCGATCCGCGGCCCGAACGCCTTCACGGTCCAGGTGAAGGAGGTCCCGCAGTCGGGCATCACGCGGTTCAGCTCGCGATAGGCGAAGGCGACGAGCAGCATCGGCAGGAACCCGGCCAGGAAGACGGCGGGCATCTGCACCCCGACCTCCCCGGCGGTCGAGCCGAGGGTCGAGGTCAGGCAGTAGACGGGCGCGACGGTCGAGATGCCGATGACGGCACTCCCCATCAGCCCGACCGAGTTCCCGCCGAGCCCCTTCCTCCGCACCCCGGCCTCGCCACCGCCCCCACCGGGCACGCTCCCTACCGGGTCTCCGGCCTGGGGCCGCGCTGCGGTTTCCACATCCGGATGAACGGAATCCGGCGGGACGGCATACGAAGCGAAGACACCCCCTCGCCTTCGATCATCGATCCGAAGGCATACGACACTTCTCGCTACACCATCGCGAGGCGCGAGACGCCATCTTCCACTCTGCGAGAACCGCAGCAACGTCCGTTTTGACCCGTTTCAAAATTTTCCCGCGCGTCCTCCGGAACCGCTCAGCTCAGCGACTTCTCGACGGCCTCGAAGATGTCCGCGTCCGTCTCCTGCTGCCAGGAGGGAAGATCCGCCCAGTCGGCGACATAGCCCGGCTTCGGGTCCTCGAAGTGCTTGAACATCTGCGCCGTCCAGCAGAGGGCGACGAAGCGGCTCTTCTGCTCACGGGACAGCCGCGCGGTCCCGCCACCGCTGATCTCGACGAACCGCCGGACCTGCTCGTGAACGGCCCCGGCCGCCTCGCGCTCCCACTGCGGGGTGTCGTCCCACGGCGTGACGTATCCGGCCTTCGGCTCACCGGGGAAGTGCCGGAGCACCCCCGCGATCCACGCTTCCCGGAACAGTCGCGCACCTTCGGTCCCCGGCATGCCAACCCCTCTCGTCACGGCGCCCCTTGAAGCGCGGCGATCTCCGCCCCCAGCTCCGCCACGCGATGATCCCGGGCCAGGGGGCCGAACTCGTCGGACAGGCTTCGGAGTCTACGGGCGAGGTACCCGGACGATGAGGCACGCGCCAGCACGGCGGCCTCCCTGCCATAGACGACAGCCTGTTCCGGATCGCGCCGTTTCACGCCGACAGCCGCGAGGTCCGTCAGCACCGCGCCCCTGCGCCGTAGCGACTGCCCCGACGCCAAGTCCATGTGATGCAGCGCCTCATTCAATGTGGCCTCCGCCAGGTTCAGTCGCCCGAGGCGCACATAGCGGGCACCGCGCTCCTCCACGAGCCGGGACCCGTCGAACCGGAGCCACCCTCTGCTGCCGCCGTCCGAAGGGAGCTCCCGGACCTCCTCGGCACGGTCGAGGGCCCGCTCGCACGCGCCCAGGTCGCCCAGCCCGGCATACGCCTCGGCCTGCACCGATGCGACCCAGTGCCGGGTCGACAGCGCCCCGTCCCCACGTCCGGCCAACCTCTCGGCCACGCCGAGCATCTGCGCCGCCTGCCCGTAGCGGTGCTCCGAGATCTCCACATAGGCATGCCGCACAAGGGCGCAGGCCCAGAGGTCGTACGCATCGACCTCCCTGCTCACCGACGCGGCGAGCGTGTACGAGGCGGCGGCGTCGGCGTACCGGTTCGCGTCGAACGCCACCTCACCGGCGAGTTGGAAGAGATCGGCCGCCGCGCCCAGGAGAGACCGTGCCTCACTCCCGGGGCCGTCCAGCGCCTCACTGAGGGCCGTGAGCTGGTCTCGGACGACAGGAGAGACGGACCCCTTGGACCGGGCCAGTCGGTAGACCTGCCAGAGATGCCCGTTCATGCGTGTGAAGTCGGCCGGATTCGACCGGCGTACGCCATCGGTGAGGGCTTCGACCTCTTCCACGGGCAGAGCGGCGAGCGCTCCGCTGATGGTGAGCACCCGGAGGAATTCGCGGCGAATCATGTCGTCGGGGTCTCCCGCGCTCAGGGGACCGGGGCTGCTGCCGGTCCGCCGGTCCGCGCCCCCTTCGCCGGCTGCGCTCAACGGGTCCAAGAGGACGTCCAGTTCGTGAAGGCCGATGTCGAGAGCGGCTGCCAAGACGCGTCGCTGTGCCGGTTGCGGAGCGATTCTGCCGGTCTCCCAGCGGCCGACCGTTGTGCGGTCCACACCGAGTAACTGGGCCAGTTCTTCTTGACTGTAACCCAGGGCCCTACGTCGCCTCGCCAGCCCCATGACTGACCTTTCCCCCGGTTCGACCTGTTCGCAATCCGTGCACGGACATGCACCAAGAGTGCCGCATCGATGCCGTGGAGACATCCGACTCCACACGTTTTCCTGGGTGTTGCCCGAGCCGATGCGGCGAGCCAGGAGGAATCCGTTCATGGACACGAGACACGACCCCGGGACGCGAGCCCCGGAGGACGGCGAACGTCCCCAGGAAGCCGATACGGAAGACCGCGTCCGGATGACGGTTCGGGTGTCGCGCGACTCGGGCCGGACGTGGGGGCCCCTGACCGAGGTGCGGGTGGGCGAGGACGCGGTCGTCCCGCCCGGCGCGGGCTGGTTCCCACCGTGCGCCTGCGCCCGGTGTGTGCCGCTCGGCCCTCTTCGAGGTGCGCGGTGACGGCGAGGTGCGCCCACTGGCGGACGCTGCCCCTGGGCCTCGCGCGGGAAGCGCGGGCGAGGTCCGCCTCGGAGTGCGTGGACAGTGCCGTGCAGTGCCAGTTCTCCGTGCACGAGGACGGCGAGCACTACGGCCTGATCGACGATCTCGACGAACGGGGCACCGCGCTCTGGATCCGCTGGAACGGCAGGACCGCCGTGGAACTGGTCGCCCTGCGCGACTGCCCGGCCGTGGGGCCGACGGCTGCTGGTTGTTCGCCGGGCACCCCCACCCGCACACCTGGGCGGAGACCCCGTAAGCAGACCCCACCCCTACCGAAGTTCCCCCGCCAGCAGCCCCATCGGGATCTCGTCGTGCCAGGCGCCGTCGCGGCGGAAGGTCTGGCGGAGGCGGCCCTCTTCGGCGAAGCCGACCTTGGCGTAGACGCGGCGGGCCGCGTGGTTGTCCGCGACGACGGTGAGGCGGATCTTGTGGAGGCGCATCGCGTCGAAGCCGTAGCGGCAGGCCGTGCGCATCGCGTCCGTCGCGTAGCCCTTGCCCCAGCAGTCCTTCTCGCCGAGGTAGAGGTCGAGCGTGGCGATCCCCGTCTCCGGCTCGGTGTCCCGCAGGGCGACCAGGCCGATCAGCCGGCCGCCGTCGCCCGCGCCGTCCCCGTCCCAGAGCGCCTCGATGCCGAAGAGGACGTCGCCGTAGGTGTTGCGGGGGCGGTCGGTGAGCCACTTCTCGACGTGTTCGCGGGTGGCGGGATACGTGTCGTCCATCCAGCGCATCACCTCCGCGTCGTGGTTCCAGCGCCACAGCGCGTCCGCGTCCCCCGGCCCCATGGCCCGCAGCCCCACCAGTTCTCCGCGCACCATGACGGCCCGCCCTCCCCTGCCCGTTGTCCCTGTCGTCCTGCGTCCGACCTGCTGTCCGGCCCGTTGTTCGAACCCGCAAGGGTTAGCACGTCACCGGCGCGCCCTCAACGCGATTTCGGGGCTCTACGCTCGGGCGCGCGGCCCCGACGAGAGGGCCGCGCAGGGGCACACGAGGGGGAGGTACGGCGATGCGCAGCGCCGAGGTGACGCCGCAGGGGGACCGGATCCGCTGGGTGGAGCTGCCGGGGGCGGAGCCCGCGCGGGTGTATGTGCACGGGCTCGGGGCGGCGTCCGGGCCGTACTTCACCGAGGTCGCCCTCCACCCCCTGCTGGCCGGCCGGCGTTCGCTCCTCGTCGACCTGCTCGGGCACGGCCTCAGCGACCGGCCGGTGGACTTCGCCTACACGCTGGAGGAGCACGCCGACACCCTCGCCACCGCCCTGCGCGCGGCAGACGCGCCCGCCGCCGAGTTCGTCGCGCACAGCATGGGCGGCTCGGTCGCGATCGTCCTCGCGGACCGGCACCCGGAACTGGTCTCCCGGCTGGTCCTGGTGGACGCCAACCTCGACCCGCTGACCCCGGCCCGGGGCGCGGTGGGCAGCCGGGGCATCGCCGCGTACACGGAGGAGGAGTTCCTGGCCGGCGGCTGGGCCGAGGTGCGCGAACGGGCGGGCGCGCACTGGTGGTCCACGATGCGGCTGGCCGGACGCGAGGCGCTGCACCGGAGCGCGGTACAGCTGGTGCGCGGCACCCGGCCGACGATGCGGGAGACCCTGACGCGGCTGAGGGTGCCACGCGCCTACCTGTATCCGGCGGCGGACGGGCCGCTGCCCGGCGCCGAGGCGCTGACCGCCGCGGGCGTGTCCGTCGTCGCCGTCCCCGACTGCGGGCACAACGTGATGCTCGACAACCCCCGGGGTTTCGCGGAGGCGACGGCGGCGGCGCTGACCTGAGCCGGGTCGGGTCGGCCGGAAGGCCCTCACCCCCCTATACACCCCGTGTATACGCGCTATGTATAGTCGAGGCGGCGCCCACGGCCCGACCCGTCGCGGCATCCCGCCGCCACCCCGTCGCGCCCGCACCACCGCACCGAAGCCACCACCGAGGGGGACCACCGCCATGCCCGCAACCGCGCCGACCCCGGCGTCCACCGCCGAACCCGCGTCCACCGCCGGACCGGCGGACACCGCCGCCACGACCCCGTCACCCCGGAAGACGGGCGCGACCCGGTCCCGGGTTGCCTCCGCCCTCGCCGCGGTGGCGCTCACGGCGCTCGCCCTCAGCGGCTGCGCCGGCTCGGTGTCGCCCGCCGAGGCCCGCGCCGACGCCCCCGAGGGCGCGGCCGCCGAACGCGAGCCGAAGCCCGGTTCCGCCGGACGCAACGCGGCCGCGGCCGCCCGCCCCGCCGTCGACTGCGAGAAGGCGAAGTGCATCGCGCTGACCTTCGACGCCGGCCCCGGCAAGGACACCCCCGCGCTCCTGGACCACCTCAAGAAGGAGAAGGTGCCCGCCACCTTCTTCCTCCTCGGCAAGAACCACGTCCTGAAGTACCCGGACACCGTCCGCCGGCTCGCCGCCGAGGGCCACGAGGTCGCCAACCACACCTGGACGCACAAGCGCCTGGACCGGCTCGACAGGGACGGGATACGCGAGGAACTGGGCCGCACCCAGGACGCGATAGCCGAGATCACCGGCGAGAAGCCCACCCTGATGCGCCCGCCGCAGGGCCGCACCAACGACGACGTCACCGCCGTCAGCAAGGAACTCGGCCTCTCCCAGGTGCTGTGGAGCGCCACCGCGAAGGACTACTCGACCACCGACTCCGCCCTGATCGAGAAGCGCATCCTCGACCAGGCCGGCCGGGACGGGATCATCCTGCTGCACGACATCTACGACGGCACCGTGCCCGCCGTGCCCGGCATCGTCAGCGAGCTGAAGAAGCGCGGTTACACCTTCGTCACGGTCCCCGAACTCCTGCACCCCGCGAGCCCGGTGCCCGGAACCGTGTATCGCCCCTGATCAGCGCGGCGATCCGGCTGGGACACGCGTCACATGTCCGGAGCCCCGCAGGGGCCCTCCCGCTGCTGACGCGGCCACCACCCACAGGGCAGACTGTCGAGGGCGATTCCGGCAGTACCGGCAGGGGGCAGCCAATGGACCGTGACAGCGGGCCACATGTACCGAAGCAGCGCGTTCCGCACGCCGACGACAGCGCCGGCCTGCGCGGCGAGGAGAGCACCGGCCCGCGCATCGACGACGGCGCCGGCCCGCGCGGGGACGACAGGACCGGCCCGCACGGCGAGGAGAGCGCCGACAACGGCACCGGCCCGCGCGCCGGCCTGCGCTTCACGGTGCTCGGGCCCGTCCGGGTGAAGCGGGGCCCCGAGACCCTGCCGCCCGGCTCCCCGCAGCAACGCGCCCTGCTCGCCGCGCTGTTGCTCCGCGACGGGCGGACCGCGACCGCCTCCGAGCTGATCGACGCGATCTGGGGCGAGCAGGCGCCCCCGCAGGCCCTGGCCGCCGTCCGCACCTACGCCTCCCGGCTGCGCAAGGCGCTGGACGCGGAGGCGCTGGTCAGCGAGTCCGGGGGCTACGCGCTGCGGATCGAGCGGGACGCGCTCGACCTGGCGGTGGCGCAGGAGCTGGCGGCCGAGGCGTACAAGGCGCACGCGGCGGGCGACCGCGCCCGGGCCCGGGCCCTGATCAACAAGGTGCTCGGGCTGTGGGACGGCGAACCGCTCTCCGGCGTCCCCGGCCCCTACGCGGAGAACCAGCGCGCCCGGCTGGTCGAGTGGGGCCTCCAGCTGCTGGAGACCCGCCTCGATCTGGACCTGGAGGTCGGCCGGCACCAGGAGGCGGTCTCCGAGCTGACCGCGCTCACCGCCGAACACCCGCTGCGCGAACGGCTGCGCGAGCTGCTGATGCTGGCGCTCTACCGCAGCGGCCGGCAGGCCGAGGCCCTCGCCGTGTACGCGGACACCCGCCGGCTCCTCGCCGAGGAGCTGGGCGTCGACCCGCGCCCCGAACTCGCGGGCCTCCAGGAGCGCATCCTGCGAGCCGACGCGGAACTGGCCGCCCCGGCCGAGGAGCCCGCACCCGCCGTGCGGATCACCCGGCCCGCCCAACTCCCGGCGAGCGTGCCCGACTTCACCGGTCGGGACGCCTTCGTCCGGGAGCTGAGCGACCGACTCGCCACCGCCGAGGGCTCGGTGATGGCGGTCTCCGCCCTCGCGGGCATCGGCGGCGTCGGCAAGACCACCCTCGCCGTCCACGTCGCCCACCGGGCCCGGACGCGTTTCCCCGACGGCCAGTTGTACGTGGACCTCCAGGGCACCGGCAGCCGCGCGGCGGAGCCCGAGGCGGTGCTCGGCGCCTTCCTGCGGGCCCTCGGCGCGGCGGACTCGGCGGTGCCGGACACCCTGGACGAACGGGCCGCCCTCTACCGCTCGATGCTCGACGGCCGCCGCGTCCTGGTCCTGCTGGACAACGCCCGGGACGCGGCCCAGATCCGGCCGCTGCTGCCCGGCACCCCCGGCTGCGCCGCCCTGGTGACCAGCCGGGTGCGGATGGTGGACCTCGCGGGCGCGCACCTGGTGGACCTGGACGTGATGTCCCCGGACGAGGCGCTCCAGCTCTTCACCCGGATCGTGGGCGCCGAGCGGGTCTCGGCGGAGCGCGAGGCGGCCCTGGACGTGGTCGCCGCCTGCGGTTTCCTGCCCCTGGCCATCCGGATCGCGGCCTCCCGGCTGGCGGCCCGGCGCACCTGGACGGTCTCGGTCCTGGCGGCCAAGCTGGCGGACGAGCGGCGCCGGCTGGACGAGCTCCAGGCAGGCGACCTGGCGGTGAAGGCCACCTTCGAGCTGGGCTACGGCCAGTTGGAGCCCGCCCAGGCGCGGGCGTTCCGGCTGCTGGGGCTGGCCGACGGGCCGGACATCTCGCTGGCCGCGGCGGCTGCCGTGCTGGATCTGCCGCCGCACGCGACGGAGGACCTGGTCGAGGCGCTGGTCGACACCTCCCTGCTGGAGTCCGCCGCCCCGGGCCGGTACCGCTTCCACGACCTCGTGCGGCTCTACGCGCGTGCGTGCGCGGAGCGGGACGAGCAGCCCCCGGCCGAGCGGGAGGCGGCCCTGTCGCGGCTGCTGGACTTCTATCTGGCGACCGCCGCGCGGGTGTACGCGATGGAGCGGCCCGGCGACCGCCTGGTGGACCATCTGGAGCCGACCGGTGACGCGGGCCTGGCCTTCGCCGACCGCAGCGCGGCGCAGGACTGGCTGTACGCGGAGGCCAACTCCCTGCTGGCGTGCGCCCGTCAGGCGGCTCCGGGGGCGCAGCTGCGCCGCGCGGTGGACCTGCTGTGGGCGGTGCAGAACCTGGCGGAGTCCGGGGCGAACGCGAAGACCTACGAGACGGCCGCGTTCGCGGCGGTGGAGGCGTCCCGCGCCGCGGGGGACGTGCGCACCGAGGCCCGGGCCCGGACCTCCCTCACCAACGTCCATCTGGTCGCCGGGCGTTACGCGGAGGCCGACGAGGAGGCGGGGCGGGCGGCCGAGCTGGCGCACCGGGCCGAGGACCTGGTCCCGGTCGCCTACTGGTCGGACAACGACCGGGGCATCATCGCGTTCAACCAGGGCCGCAACGCGGAGGCGGAGGAGTATCTGCGCCGGGCGCAGGAGGGCTCCCGCGCGGACGGCAACCTGCCGGGCGAGGCGAGCGCGCTGTGCAACCTGTCCCGGGTCCATGTGGTGACCGGCCGGGCGGACGAGGCGATCACCCTGGCGCAGGAGGGCGTGGCACTGTACGAGCGCATAGGGCACCGGCTGCGGCTGGCCAACGCCCGTTTCGCGCTGGGGATCGCGCTGACGGCGGCCGCGCGGCACAGCGAGGCCCTGGCGGAACTCCACGAGGCGCTGGCGCAGTTCGAGGCGAACCGGCAGCGCCTGTGGGAGGGGACCACGCACTTCCGGATCGCCCAGGTGCATCTGGCGGCGGGCCGCCCGGCCCGCGCGGCGCAGCACGCGGAGCAGGCGCGGGCGATCGGCTGCATCGGCGGGGACCGGACCCTGGGCAAGGTGCTGATCACCCTGGGCGGGGCGCTGGACGCCCTGGGGCAGGCGGACCGGGCGCGGGCCTGCTGGCGGGAGGCGCTGTCCCTGCTGGAGAAGTCGGGGACGGCGGAGGCGGAGGAGGCCCGGCGGCTGCTGGCCGCGCCGGTGCGGGCGGCCTGAGACGCGCCTGCGAACCGGCGCGCGGCGCCCTGCGCCGGGCCCGGCGCAGGGCGGTCCGGGCCCCCGGCCAAGGCCGGCCCCGGCCCCGGAAAAACGCCGGGCCAGGTCGTTCATCGAATGTTTATGCTCGTCCGACATGCTCCTCGGCATGCGATGCGTCGCGTCGGGGGGCAGACGGATCGCAGGGACCGAAAGGTCCACCGGCCTTCTGTCCGGCGACCCTCGGGGGAGTTGCCGGGCAGGAGGCCACCGAACAGACACCGGTCGAATCCATGGGGGACGACATGAGCGGCACCGAGAACGCACCCGACGAGATCACCACGATGGGCGACCACCACTCGCCCGCGCCGCCCAAGGACGGCGCCGTGAAGCCGCTGGGCGACCACCACTCGCCGGCCCCGCCGGCCGACGGCCCCGTGAAGCCCCCCAAGGGCAAGGGCAAGGGCGGCGCCACCACCCTGGGCGACCACCACTCCCCGCCTCCGCCGAGGGACTGAGACGGGCCCGGGACCGCACGACGGGGGACACGGAGGCGGTCCCGGGGCCAACCGACGGGGGACGGACGCGGCGGCGGGGAGGGGAGCCTCGCCGCCGCGTCCGCTTGCCGGACAGCGCGTCCTGAAGGTCAACATTCAACGACCGATTGTGTCCTGATGCACACTCAGACACTTCACCCGCAATAGGGCAGCCTTCGGACAATTTCATAAGGATCTTGGGCGGAAACCGAGCACAACCGTACGGTTGCAGTGTGTACTTGGGCGGGTCCGCGTCCCCGGCGCGGATCACACCCCCCTGCCTTCCCCCGAGGTCCACCACAATGATCGAGATACCGGAGCTGGCCGCAGGCGGCCTGGCCGCCGGGACACTGTCGGCGTTCGCCCTCGGCGGCGGCCTGCTGCGCGCCCGCCGCGCCCGCGCCCGGCAGCAGACCGAGATCGAGGCTCTGCGCGAGCGGCTGGACGCCGCTCGCGGCGAACTGGAGCGCGCGGGAGCGGCGTTCGCGGCGGAGGTGGAACACCTCACCGACCGCCGGATGCCCGCCGAGGCCACCCGCAGCGCCCATCCGCACATCCAGGTGCCCGGCCCGCTCGGGCCCGCCGGCGCCGGACTGGACGGCGTCCTCGACAGCCTGCGCGGCGCCATCGCCCACGAGCGCAAGCGGGTCGACGCCGCCGCCCGCGCCGGCATGCGGGGCACCACCCGCGAGATCCAGGCCGGCCTCTACCGCCTCCAGGACGTCCTCCACGGCCTCCAGCAGCGCTACGACGACCCCGAACTGGCGCAGACCCTCTACGCCCTCGACCACGAGAACGAGCAGTCCCTGCGCCGCGCGCAGGTCGCCGCCGTGGTCTGCGGCGCCTGGGTGGGCCTCGCCCGCGAGGAGTCCCACCTCGTCGACGCGGTCACCGGCGGCCAGGCCCGGCTCGTCGGCTACCACCGCGTCCAGGTCCACCACCACCTGGAGCCGGGCACCGCGCTGGTCTCGCACGCGGTCGAACCGGTCGCCATCATCGTCGCCGAGCTGCTCGACAACGCGCTGCGCCACTCCTCCCCGGACACGGCCGTCGTAGTCAACCTGGAGCGGGCCCACCACGGCGTCACCGTCACCGTGGACGACGCCGGTGTGGGCATGGCCCCCGACGAACGCGCCCGCGCCCAGCGGATGGTGGCGGGCAGCGACCCGATCCTCCTCTCCGAGCTGGGCGACCCGCCGCGGATGGGCCTCGCCGCGATCGGCCAGCTCACCCGGCAGTTCGACCTGACCGTCGACCTCTCCACGCCCTCCCCGTACGGCGGTGTGCGCGCGGTCCTGCTGGTGAAGAACCACCTGCTGTCGTACATCGACCCCGTGCTGCACCCGGCCGCCGCCGGCGCAGCGCCCTCCACCCGGCCCGCCGCCGAGCCCGAGCACGAGCCGCAGCCGGACCACACCCACCCGGGCCCCGCCGAGGCCGTCCGGGAGCGCCCCCGCTCCCCGTTCGAGCCGCCCGCCCGGCCCACGGCACCCCGGCCCGGGCCCGAGACGGCCCCGACCCGCCCCGCGCCCGTCTCCGGCGCACCCGTCCCGGCGAGGGCAACCGCGCCCCCCGCCCTGCCCGGAACCGCCGCCCCCGACGACGGTGACGACGAGGCGCTCCCCCAGCGCCGCCGCCGCACCCCCGCCCAGTCCCCCGCGCCGGCCCGGCAGCCGGCCACCCCCGCCCGCACCCCCGAGGAGTCCGCCGCGGCGCTCGGGGCCCTGCAGTCCGCCACCAGGGCGGCGCGCCAGGCGGCCGCCGCCCCCGAAGGGAGCGACCCCCGATGAACGCCCGCGAGACCGGTGACTCCGCCTGGGTGCTCGACCCGATCCTGGAGATCCCGCACGTACGCGCGGCCGTGCTGCTGACCCGGGACGGTCTGGTGTCTGGCTTCTCCGCGGCCCTCGCCCAGGACTCCGCCGAACGCGTCGCCGCCATCGTCTCGACCGTGCAGGGCGCCTGCCGCACCGCGGCCGCCGCGTTCGCCGACGCCCCCGCGGCCCAGCTCCGGCAGGTCGTCGTGGAGTCCGACCACGGCTACATCCTGGTCGCGCCCACCGACCACGGCACCTGTGTCGCCGCCTACGGCGGGCCCGAGGTCCGGCTCGACCTGCTGGGCCACCGCGTCCACTCGCAGGTCGCCCGGCTCGGCGAGAAGGCCATGGCCGCGGCGCCCCGCGCCGACGGCGGCTTCCCGGCATGACGGGCCGCCGCCGGGGCGGCCGCCCGCTGGTCCCCGCCTATCTGTCGACGGGCGGGGTGGCGCGGCCGAGCCGCAACAGCCTGGAGCGCCTGTCCGTGCTGACCGGACCGGGCGGCCCCGCCCCCGCGGGGCTGCCCCCGGCCCAGCACGCCCTGCTGAACCTCCTGGACGGCGGGTCCCTGACCGTGATGGAGAGCGCGGCGCTGCTGCGCCTGCCGGTCTCCGCCGTGCGGGTGCTGGCCGCCGCCCTGATCGACCAGGGGCTGGTGAGCGCCCGCCCGCCGGTCCCCTCCGCCGCCCTGCCCGACCGCGACCTGCTGAAGAGAGTGGCCGATGGCCTCCGCGCCCTCAAGCTCTGACCGGATGCACAGCCCCGCCGTCCCCGCCGACGTGGCCCATCTGCCGGACTCCGCCCGCGAGTTGGTGAAGATCCTGGTCACCGGCCCGTTCGGGGTGGGCAAGACCACCCTGATCGACTCGGTCTCCGAGATCCGCCCCCTGCACACCGAGGAGCATCTGACCGAGGCGTCCGTCCAGGTCGACGACCTCGCCGGGGTCCGGGACAAGACCACCACCACGGTGGCGATCGACTTCGGCCGGGTCTCCCTCGGCGACTCGGTCGTCCTCTATCTGTTCGGCACCCCCGGGCAGGAGCGTTTCCGCCCGCTGTGGGACGACATCGCCTACGGGGCCCTCGGCGCCCTGGTCCTGGTGGACACCCGCCGGATCGACGCCTCCTTCGACGTCCTCGGGCTCGTCGAGGAGTCCGGGGTGCCGTACGCGGTGGCCCTCAACGCCTTCCCGGACGCCAAGCGCTACAGCGAGGAGCAGTTGCGCCGGGCGCTCGACCTGGAACCCGACACCCCGCTCGTCACCTGCGACGCGCGCGACACCAACGCGTCCGTGGACGCGCTGCTCGCCCTCGTCCAGCACCTGATCGACCGCATGGCCCCGGAGGCGACGTGACCGCGTACCCCGCCCGCTCGGACGCCTTCACCCTCACCGCGCCGGTCCGGCTGTGGGAGGACGGCTTCGCCGCCGACCCGTACGCGTACTACGCGACGCTGCGCGCCCAGGGCCCGATCGGCTGGGCCGAACTGGCGCCCGGTGTCTTCGCGTACATCGTGACCGACCGGCGCGCGGCCCTCGACCTGCTGCACGACACCGAGACCTTCTCGGCGGACCCGCGCCCGTGGGAGAAGACCGTCTCGGAGGACTCCCCGATCCTCGGCATGATGCGCTGGCGCGCCAACGCCCTGTTCGCGGACGGCGCCGAGCATGTGCGCTACCGGCAGACCCTGCTGGACGCCTTCGACCTGGTCGAGCCGCACGAGCTGCGCGAGCGGGTGCACAAGGCGGTGGACATCCTGGTGTCCCGCTTCGGCCCGGACGGACAGGCGGACCTGGTCACCCAGTTCGCCCGGCCGATGATGGCGCTGGTCTTCAACAACCTCTTCGGGCTGCCGGACAGTGAGTCGGGCCGGCTGGACGCGGCGCTCGGCGCGATGATGGAGGGCGGCGAGCGCTCCGCCGAGGGCGAGGCCGAGTACGGCCGGTACGTCATGGAGCTGATCGCCGCCAAGACCGCCCGGCGCGGCGACGACCTGACCAGCCGGCTGCTGGACCACCCCCTGGGGCTCACCCCTGAGGAGGTCGTCTGGCAGGTGTTCCTGACCCTCGGCGCCGGCCACGAGCCCTCGGCGAACCTGATCTCCAACGCCCTCTCCCGCATCCTGGGCAACCCCGCCTACTACTCCACCCTCACCTCCGGCGCCCGCCCGGTGATGGACGCGGTGATGGAGGTGCTGCGGTACGAGACCCCGCTGGCCAACTACGGGGTGCACTACGCGCGGGAGTCGGTGAGCTTCCACGGCATGTGGATCCAGGCGGCCGTCCCGATCGTCATCTCCTTCGGCGCGATGGGGCACTTCGCGGAGAAGGACTTCGCCGGCGGCCACCATCCGCACGACGCCTCCCATGTGTCGTGGGGCGCCGGGCCGCACGCCTGCCCGGTGAAGCAGCCCGCGCTGCTGATCGCCACCGAGTCGGTCGAGCGCCTGACCCAGTGGCTGCCGGACATGGAGCCCGTGGTCGCCCGTGACCGGCTGACCTGGCGGCCGGGGCCGTTCCACCGCTCGCTGACCGCGCTGCCGGTCCGCTTCACCCCGCGCACGCCCGACCGCGTCCCCTCGCTCTCCCCCGATGCTTCCGATGCTTCCGACCAGGCAGGAGACCGCGCATGACCGTGTCCACGCGTGTGGCCATCGACCCGTTCGGCGCCGACATCGTCGCCGAGAGCGCTCGGCTGCGCTCGCAGGGCGCGGTCGTGCCCGTCGAGCTGCCAGGCGGTATCCCGGCCTGGGCGCCGACCGGGTACGACACCCTGAAGCGGCTGATCCTGGATCCGCAGGTCAGCAAGGACCCGCGCAAGCACTGGGCGCTCTTCCCGAAGGTCCTCGAAACCCCCGAGTGGAGCTGGATCCTCGGCTGGGTCGGGGTGGTCAACATGCTCTCCACGTACGGCAGCGACCACACCCGGCTGCGCCGGCTGGTCGCCCCGAGCTTCACCGCCCGCCGCACCGAGGCGATGCGCGCCCGGGTCGAGGCGATCACCGCCGAACTGCTGGCGGACGTGGCGGAGGCGGGCGCGGACGGCTCGGTGGTCGATGTGAAGGCCACCTTCGCGCACCCGCTGCCGATGCGGATGATCTGCGAACTCTTCGGTGTGCCGGACCACTTGCACGAGGCGACCGCCGCGCTGATCGCCGCCATCATGGACACCTCCGACCCGACCCCCGAGCACGCCGCCTGGGTGCAGGAGCAGATCGGCGCGGTGCTCGGCGGACTGATCGCGTACAAGGCCCAGAACCCGGGCGACGACATGACCACCGAGCTGATCCGGGTCCGCGACGAGGACGGCGACCGCCTCGGCGACGAGGAACTGCTCTACACCCTGCTGCTGGTCATCGGCGCGGGCTTCGAGACGACGGTGAACCTGATCGGCAACGCGGTGGTGGCCCTGCTGAGCCACCCGGAGCAACTGGCCGCCGTGCGGGCCGGGGAGGTCTCCTGGGACCAGGTGATCGACGAGGTGCTGCGGGTCCACCCCTCGATCGCCTCCCTGCCGCTGCGCTTCGCGGTGACGGACGTCGAGGTCGACGGGGCGCTGATCCCGGCGGGCGACGCCATCCTCACCACGTACGCGGCGGCGGGCAACGACCCGGCGCACTACGGGGAGACGGCCGCCACCTTCGACGCGACCCGGGCCGCCGACGACCACATGGCCTTCGGTATCGGTGTGCACCGCTGCATCGGTGCGCCGCTGGCGCGGATGGAGGCGATCACGGCCCTGCCCGCGCTCTTCGACCGCTACCCGGACCTGGCGCTCGCGGTGGAGCCGGGCGAGCTGAAGCAGGTGCCCTCGTTCATCGCCTACGGCTGGCAGGAGATCCCGGTCCGCCTGCACGGCTGATCCGCCCCGCCGCACACAGAACGGGCCCGGCCCGGCACCGCGAGCATGCGGTGCCGGGCCGGTGCCGTGTGCCGGTGGCGCGGGGTCAGCTCCGGGTGACGCGGCCGACCTCGCACCTGGTGTACTCGGAGCCGTCGCCCGAGCCGGAGTACGGGGCGCTCACCTCGGTGCTCGCGGTGCCGTTGGCCGTCACGGAAATGCCGGACTCGGTCGCGGTGACGGGCACGACGGTGCTGCCCGAGTCGCCGCTGAACTCCAGGGTGACCAGGTACTCGTAGTCGGTCGGGGCGTCGTTGTCGACGCTGATCCGGGCGACCAGGTTCCTGGTCGCCGCGTCGTACGCGCACTCGTCGATCGTGACGTCGCGGATCGCCTTGTCGGCGCTCGAACCGCCGCCCGGGACCGAGCCGCCGCTGCCGCCGGAGGTGTCGTCGTCGCGGTGGCTGCCGCCGCTGCTCGAACTGCTGGAGCTGCTGCTGTTGTCGCAGCCGCCGCCTCCGGAACCGCGGGCACCGGTCAGCGCGACGAGCGCGATACCGAATACGGCGATGGCGCGGACATGGCGAATCTTCACGTTTCAACCCCCGTTGAAAGTGGTAGGACTTGGACCCGATTGACGAGCGCACGTCACCCTAGCAGCGCGGAGTCACCCCTCGTCCCGCTTGTCCCGCCCGGGCCCTCCGTACGGTTCCTGCCCGTGATCGGGCAGCGTCGGCGGCCCCTCGTCCGGGCGCAGTTCGTACGGTCCCCGGCGGTAGGGCACCGGGCCGGTCGGGTCCGGGCCGTAGGGGCCCCAGTCGTCCTCCGGGGGCACGGTGTGCGGCTCCCCGTCGAGATCCCGGCCCGCCGGGCGCGGACGGCCGCTCATCACCAGCGCGGCCAGCAGCAGCACCACCCCGCCGCCCGCCGCGAGCGCCACCCCGTCCCCGAGCCCGCCGGCGTCGCCCACCGAGAGGCTGCCGGCGGCCTGGCCCTGGCGCACCATCCACAGCACGGTGAAGCCCAGCACGATCAGCCCGGACAGGGCCACCAGGAGCCGGGAGCGCAGCAGTACCCCGAGGACGGTGATCAGGGCCGCGAAGGCGAGAGGCAGCAGGACCGAGGAGACCAGGGCAGCCCCGGTGTCCGTAATGCCGTTGAACAGGTCCTGGACCCGGTAGTCGCGGCCGGGACGGCCGTCGTACCAGTCACGGAAGGGGCTCCATACGGCGGCCGCCGCTCCTGCGAGGGCGAGGATCGAGCCGAGGACGTTGCGGACCATCAGCGGCCCTCCTCCGAGTCAGCCGTCGGGGTCGTCCGGCGCCGTGCGCCGTCCCCCCGTCAGGTCATGACCGCTCCCGGTCCCGACGCTACGCCCGCCCCCGTGGCCCCGCCACCTGCCGCCCGCCCCCGTCGCGGGGCGCGCCCGCGGCTCAGCGCGCGGCGGCGCCCCGGCCCGTGGCCGTGCCCTTGACCGCGTCCAGCGCGTAGACGCAGCGGTCCTTGCTGCACGCGTACACGACACCGTTGCGCACCACCGGGGAGCCGGTGATCTCGCCGCCGGTGGCCAGCTTCCAGCGCAGCTGCCCGCCGGTCGCGTCCAGGGTGTAGAGGACGTGGTCGGCCGAGCCGAAGTGGACCCGCCCGTCGGCGACCACCGGCGCGCCCACGACCTCCCCGCCCGCGGCGAACCGCCACATCGGGGTGCCGGTGACGGCGTCCAGCGTGTAGAGCGCGCTGCCGCTGCCGACGTGGATGTTCCCGGCCGCGACGAGGACCGGCTCCACGGACTGCCGGGACTCGGTCGCGATCCGCCAGCGGTCCTTGCCGGTGGTGGCGTCGAGGGCGTAGACCGTGCCGAGGTAGTCGGCCAGGTACACCCCGCCGCCGGTGACGGCCGGGCCGGGCGCGAAGGCGGGCGGGCAGAGGAAGACGGCCGGCGCCTCGAAGTGCCAGCGCACCCGCCCGGTCGCGATGTCGAAGGCGAGCACCCGGGTGCCGGCCGAGACATAGACGTAGCCGTCGGGCGCGGGGGCCACCCGGACGGGGACGTTTCCGCAGGAGGCCGCGTCCCCGATCGGGTAGGACCAGCGCTCCTCGCCGGTCCGGGCCTCCAGGGCGCGCAGCCGGGCGTCCTTCCACACGTAGACGGTGTCCCCGAAGATCGCGGGGCCCGCCTCGGCGGTCTCGAAGTCGGTCTGGGCGCCGGTGATCTCCCAGAGCTTCTCGCCGTTGGACGCCTCCCGGGCCTGCACCCCGCCACCGCGGGTGCCGGTGAGGACGGTGCCCCGGTCGGCCTTGAGCGAGTACACCCAGGCGTCGCTCTGCAGCCGCCAGCGCTCGGCGCCGCTGCCCGCGTCCAGGGCGTACAGGGTCGGCCCGTCGGAGCCGTGGATGCGTCCGCCGTCCACGGCCATGGACCAGGCGACGTCCCGGGTCTTGAACTGGCGGCGGCCGGTGCCGGTGTCCAGCGCGTGCACCTCGAAGGAGGTCACGTACAGCAGCTCGCCGTCGACCGCGGGGGTCCCCCAGACGTCGTTGGACATCCGGAAGCGCCATGGACGCCAGTGCCCGGGGCCGCCCTCCTGCTGCGGCACCGGCGGAGCCTGGGGCGCGGGGGCCGCGCCGTGCGCCTCGGAGCCGTTCACCCCGCCGGGCGGGCGGATCCAGCCGGTGGCCGGTCCCGCGTCCACCGCGGCCGCGCGGGAGGCGTCGGCGACGCGGGGGCCGGGCCCGATCGCCACGCCCGCGCCCGCCAGGCGCACCGGCCCGCTGCCACCGGCCGCTCCCCCGCCCCGGGGGTCGCCGGACGCCGCCCACGAGGGCTCGGGCGCGGGCGGGGCGTGCGGGGGCCGGGGCGGTTCGGGCGGACGGGACGGGGCCGGGCCGCGCCCCGGGGTGCGCCCGCCCCCGCCGCGACGGGTCTCGATCATGGCGGTGGCCCGGCCGGGCAGCCAGGCGGACGCGGTACCGCTGTCGTCGTGCCCGGACGAGAAGAGATGCGGAGCCAGCTGCGCCTGGAGGTCCTCCGGGGAGGGCCGCAGCCCGGCGTCCATCTGCATGCAGTGCTCGATCAGCGGCCGCAGCTCCTCGGGCAGCCCCTCCAGGTCCGGCCCCTCGCGCAGCAGCATGAACACGGTCTCCACGGGGTTCGCGCCGTGGAAGGGGGCGTGCCCGGTGGCGGCGAAGACCAGGGTGGAGCCGAGGGAGAAGACATCACTGGCCCCGGTGACACTGCGGGAGTCCCGCGCCTGCTCGGGGGACATGTAGGCGGGGGTGCCGACGGCGACGTTGGTCATGGTCAGCCGGGTGTTGGACACCCCGGAGGCGATACCGAAGTCGATCACCCGCGGGCCGTCCTCGACGACCAGCACGTTCGACGGCTTGAGGTCCCGGTGCACCAGACCGGCGCCGTGGATCGACTGCAGGGCCTCCGCGATGCCCGCGGCCAGCCAGCGCACCGCCTGCGCGGGCAGCGGCCCGCATTCGTTGACGATCTCCTCCAGGGAGGGCGCGGGGACGTACGCGGTCGCGAGCCAGGGCACGGCGGCGCGGGGGTCGGCGTCGACGACGGCGGCCGTGTAGAACCCGCTGACCGCGCGCGCGGCCTCCACCTCACGCGTGAAGCGGACCCGGAAGAGCTGGTCCTCGGCGAGCTCGGTGCGCACCGTCTTGATCGCCACCCGGCGGCCGGACGCCGACCGTGCGAGATACACCAGTCCCATGCCGCCGGCCCCGAGCCGGCCCAGCACCTCGAACGGACCGATCCGTCTCGGGTCGTGCTGCGTCAGCGCCTCCATACCTGCGTCCCACCTCCCCGTACGGGCCCATTCGTCGTGGAGCCCGTCTCTTGCCGCCCCGTGCAGGGTCTCACCATCGAGCCCTCAGCGGTGAGCACCCTGATTCTTCCTGTCCGGGGCGGCTGTTGCGAACCCGGGGGCGGATCGGGGTGTCTCACCGTTTATCGGACACGGCGGCGAGGCGGGGGCGGCGGCCCGCCGCCGGTCTGCGGGGCCCGGGCCCGGCCCCGGCTGCTCGCCTCGGCACTCGCCTCCGTCATGGGCCGCGCGAACGCCCGCTCCGCGTGGGTCCGCATGGGGCGGGGCGTTCGCCGCCACCTGGCTCGGCAGGTTCGCCGCCGTCACCGGCCCGGCCTGATCCCCCGACGAGGCCGACGAAGCCCGCAGCCTCCCGCCGTCGCGGGCCCTGGTGGCTGCGCTCCGGAGGCGCGCCGGACGACCGGTCGTCCAGCCGCCCGGCTCGGCGTAGCCGCCGCCGTCGTGGGCCGCGCGGGGTCATCCGCGTGGGGCGGGGGTGTCGTCGCCGTCCGGGTGGTCCGGGCCGGCCTCGTCCTCGTCGCCGCCCGGTTCGGCAGGCTCGCCGCCGTTGCCACCCTGCCCTGAGCCGCCGACGGGGCCGGGCCCACCCCGACCGCCCGAGCACCGTGCCGGGCGTCCACCCGCCCGGCACGGCGGGCCCTCCGCCGTCGCACCCCTCGCCGACCCGCGCTTCGCGCGGATCACCCGCGCGGGGCCGGGGTGTCGTCGCCGTCCGAGGGGTCCGAGTCGCCGTCGTCGCCACCGCCCGACTCGGCGGGCCCGGCGCCACCGTCAGTCGGCCCGGAGCCCCCGGCGGGCTCACCACCCTCGCCGTCCGGCCTGCTGGACGGCGGTCCGGCGGAATCCGCAGGCTCCTCGCCGTCCTCGCCCCGCCCTGGGCCACCGGCGGAGCCGGCGGGCTCAGCGCCGTCGCTGCCACGCGGCCCGGCGGGGCCCGCGGGCTCGCTGTCGTCGGCGTCGTCCGGCCTGCCGGTGGCGGGCTCGGCCCGGGCGGGGTCGGTGGCGGGCTCGGCCCGGGCGGGGGCCGAGGGTTCGGGGTCCGGGGCCCGTACCGGGCCCGGGGCGTCGTGCGGCCGGCCCTCGTCGTCGCTCGCGGCACCCGTACCGCCCCCGCCCGAGGGCGCCGCCGCCTCCGCCAGGACCGCGAACTGCGCGCCCTGGTCGTCGGCGAAGACGGCCATACGCCCGTACGGGATGTCGTACGGTGCCGTCCGCACCCGGCCGCCCAGCCGGGCGACCGTCTCGGCCGCCGCGTCGCAGTCCTCGACGCGGAAGTAGACGAGGAAGTGCCCCGGCATCTCCGCCGGGAGCGAGTCGTCGATGACGCTGCGCCCGCCGACCGCGGAGCTCTCGCCCGGCTCCGTGCCCGCCGGCGACCACATGCGGAAGTCCTCGGAACCGAGCCCGTGCAGGTCCGTCCCCTGGAAGCCGAAAACCCCCTCGTAGAAGGCGTCCACCCGCTCCCTGGCCCGGGTGTAGACCTCGGTCCAGCAGTACGAACCGGGGTCCCCGTGCTTCTCGAAGCCCTCGCGCTCCCCCGCCTGCCACAGGCCGAAGACCGCGCCGCCCGGGTCCGCCACCACGGCGGTGACCGCGTCCGTGCCCGCCGGCAGCGGGTCGTTGATCACCTGCCCGCCGCTCGCGGTGATCAGCCGGGCGGTGCTCCGGGCGTCCTCGGTGGCCAGGTAGACGCCCCACACAGTGGGCATCCGCCCGTCCCGCTTGGGCGTCAGCGCCGCGACGAGCCGCCCGTCGCTGTACGCGTCCGCCCAGCGCCCCCGCGTACCGCCGCCCGGCAGCCGCTCCCCGCCGCGGTCGGTGAACGTCCAGCCGAACAGCGCGCCGTAGAACCGCTTGCCCGCTGCCACATCAGGGAGGGCCGCGTCCACCCAGCACGGTGTTCCCGGTACGAATCCGGCCATCGACGTGATCCCTTCACCATGGTGCCCGTCACACTCAAGCTAACGGCGGCCCGGCCGATGCGCGCGAAATCCATTCGAACGAAAAATCGAAAGATGACCTTTTGCCGGGCTCGCACCCCTCTTTCAGGGGGTTCCGGCGTCACTCCGTCCACGGATTTTGTCCACAGGCTGTTGATAACACTTGCCCCTCTGTGGACCGCCACCCCATTTGCAGTCGGCCGAATCGCGCGCTGATCACCCCTCGGTAAGCTGACGGCATGACAGGACAAGTACGCACCGTCGACGGTCGCGTGGCCGGTCGACGCGGTCAGGCGACGCGGCAGAAACTGCTCGACTGCCTCAGCGAGATGCTCAGCTCCTCGCCGTACCGGGACGTCAAGGTCATCGACGTCGCACGGAAAGCGGGCACTTCGCCCGCGACGTTCTATCAGTACTTCCCCGACGTCGAAGGCGCCGTCCTCGAACTCGCCGAGGAAATGGCCAAGGAGGGGGCGTCACTGACCGAACTGGTCGCCGGACGCTCCTGGACCGGCAAGGCCGGATGGCTCACCTCCGAGGAACTCGTCGAGGGATTCCTCGACTTCTGGCGGCGCCACGACGCGATCCTCCGGGTCGTCGACCTCGGGGCGGCGGAGGGCGACAAGCGCTTCTACAAGATCCGCATGAAGATCATGACCTCGGTCACCAACTCCCTTTCGGAGGCGGTGGCGGAACTCCAGTCCAAGGGCAAGGTCGACAAGGACGTGAGCCCCGGCGCGATGGCGGGCTCCCTGGTCGCGATGCTGGCGGCGGTCGCCTCGCACCAGAAGGGCTTCAGCACCTGGGGTGTGAAGCAGGCCGAACTCAAGCCCAATCTCGCGCTGTTGGTGCACCTGGGCATCACCGGCAGGAAGCCGACGAGGTAACGCATCGCCCCACTGACCCCACGTCCTGTCACACCGGCGGCGGCCACCCCATGAGGTGGCCGCCGCCGCGCGTTTCCGCCGCCGCGCGTTTCCGCCGCCGCGCGTTTCAATGGGGCCATGCACAAGGAACACGAGGAACACCAGGAGCACCCGGACCAGAGCGTCACCCAGGACGAGTTCCGGGACCTGCTGCGCGCCCAGCGCGTATGGGACCTGCCGGAGCTGCCCTCCTTCGACCCGGAC
Organism: Streptomyces sp. NPDC005805; assembly: GCF_040630445.1. Classification (NCBI taxonomy): domain Bacteria; kingdom Bacillati; phylum Actinomycetota; class Actinomycetes; order Kitasatosporales; family Streptomycetaceae; genus Streptomyces; species Streptomyces sp. NPDC005805. Next base: position 87,973 of record NZ_JBEXXN010000003.1, on the reverse strand, counting down.
GCGGCACCCGGCGACCCCCTCCCCCTGTTCCACCGGTGGTTCACGGAGGCGGTGGCCGCCGGGCAGACCGAGCCCCACACCGCCACCCTGGCGACCGCCGACGAAGAGGGCCGACCGGATCTGCGCACCCTGATGCTGCACGACGCGGACGAGCACGGCTGGCACTTCGCCACCCACGCCACCAGCGCCAAGGGCCGCCAGCTCGCGGCCCGCCCGGAGGCGGCGCTCGGCTTCTACTGGCCCGCGCAGGCCCGGCAGATCCGGGTGCGCGGCACGGTCACGGCCCGCCCGTCCGCCGAGGGGCAGGCGGATCTGCACGCCCGGTCCACCGGGGCGCTGGCCGCCGCGCTCACCGGACGGCAGAGCGAAGTCCTCGGCTCGGCAGCCGAGTTGGCGCGCGCCTCGGAGGCCGCCTGGGAGCGGGCGCAGGCGGAGCCGGACACCCCCGTGCCGACCTGGACGGCGTATGTCCTGCGGCCGCGCGAGGTCGAGTTCTTCCAGGGCGACACCCGGCGCCGGCACATACGCCTGCGGTACCGGCGGGACGGCGGGGACGGCACCGGGGGCTGGTTGCGGGAACTCCTCTGGCCGTGACCGCGCGCCCGCACCCCGGACACCTCGTTTCCTGACATGGCGTCACTTTCCGTCGGGGCGCGGTCACCCGAGCGTGACCTTTTCGCAACCGAACCCGGTCTTGACTGAGACCCATCAAGAAATCGGAAGATTTACGCTCTCCGTTCATGGCCGGAGAAATGGGCAGCATCAAGGGCATCGACCGCACGGACGACCGGCCCGTCTATGTGGTCGGCGGCGGACCGGGGGGTCTCGCCGTCGCCGCCGCACTGCGGGGGCGGGGTGTGCGGGCCGTCGTGCTGGAGCGCTCCGGCGCCGTGGGCGCGTCCTGGCGCGGCCACTACGACCGGCTCCGCCTGCACACCACCCGCCGGCTCTCCGCCCTCCCGGGCCTGCCGATCCCCCGGGCCGGCGGCCGCTGGGTCGCCCGTGACGACCTCGTCGACTACCTGGACGCGTACGCGGAGCACCACGAGCTGGAGATCGTCACCGGCGTGGAGGTCTCCCGGATCGAACGCGCCGACGGGAGCGACTGGTTGCTGCGCGCCAGCGGCGGGCGTGAGCTGACCGGGCGCGCGGTCGTGGTCGCCACCGGCCACCACCACACCCCCCGGATTCCCGACTGGCCCGGCCGCGAGGCGTTCACGCCCGAGCTGATCCACTCCCGCGACTACCGCAACCCCGGCCCGTACGCGGGCAAGGACGTCCTCGTCGTGGGCGCGGGCAACACGGGGGCGGAGATCGCCGTCGACCTGGCCCGGGGCGGGGCCGCGCGGGTGCGCCTGGCGGTGCGGACCGCGCCGCATGTGGTGCGCCGGTCGACCATGGGCTGGCCGTCCCAGCGGTCCGCCATCCTGATCCGGCGGCTCCCGCTGCCGGTCGCGGACGGGGCGGGCCGGGTGCTGACCCGGCTGACCGTGCCCGACCTGACCGCGCACGGGCTGCCCCGCCCCGCCACCGGCCTGGCCACCCGAGCCCGCGCGGGCGCGACCCCGGTCCTGGACCCCGGGCTGACCGCCGCCGTGCGGGAGGGGGCCGTCGAAGTGGTCGCCGCCGTGGAGTCGTTCGAGGACACCAAGGTGACCCTGGCGGACGGCACCCTGCTCGCGCCGGACGCGGTGATCGCGGCGACCGGCTACCGGCCCGCCCTGGAAGGGCTCGTGGGCCACCTGGACGTCCTGGACCCGTCCGGCCGCCCGCGCGTCCGGGGCGGACGCTGCACCGCCGGGGCCCCCGGGCTGTACTTCACCGGCTTCACCAACCCGATCAGCGGGATGCTCCGCGAACTGGCCCTGGACGCGGGCCGCATCGCCCGCGCGGTCGCCCGGGGCTGAACCCCCACCGGGGCCGTTAGGTCGTGTCCGGGACGTCTCTCGCCTGGTTCGCGGCGTCCGGGCGAACGGCGCGACCTTCCGGACACTCCCTACGGCTCCTGCTTCCGCAGGACGTACAGCTCCCCCGCGTCCGGATCGCCGATCACCACGAAGAGTTCGGGCTTCTCTTTCGTGCCCGCGAACAGCCAGGACCGGTCCGCGGCCGCGCCGCAGCCGGGCGGCGCGTCGACGGTCACGCCCGCGCGCCGGTCCCCGTCGCCCGCGTCATGGGCCCAGGTGCCCGTGCCGTCGCAGAACGTGGTGGTGAAGAACTCGCCGCCCTCGTGGGGGACGTCGGAGAGAAAGGCGGTGCCGTCGGCCCTCAGGCGGATCACGGTGTCGCCGTCCTCGTCCCGCCAGGTGCCCACGGCCTCGGCGCGGCCGATCTCGGGCGGCCGGTAGGAGGCGAGGTGGCCGGTCGAGGTCCCGAACCAGAGGGCGAGGGGCACGAGTGCCAGGCCGCCGAGGGTGAGGAGCGTCCACTCCCCGACGATCCGCCAGTGGGAGGCGAGCCGTCCGCGCGCCCTGCGGTGGACCGTCCACACCGCGGCGAGCACCGGGAGGGCGCTGCCGCCCGCGATCCAGAGCAGGGCCGGGAGCCAGGGGGTGCCGGTGAGCAGCCGTGCGGCCAGGGCGTATCCGGCGGCGAGCGGCACGGTGGCCGCGAGGGCCCAGCCGAGGACGGGGTCACCGGCACGGCGGGCGGCGGCACGGCCGAGGGCGAGAGCGGGCAGCGCCAGCGCCCAGGCGTGCGCGAACCCGGCCAGGACCAGCGCGAGCAGGACGCAGGGGAACATCACGAGGACGCCGATGGCCGGGCCGGGGGCGTAGTACGTCTCCTCCCGCGCGGGGAGCAGGGCAAACACCGCCAGCAGGACGGCGAGCTGCCCGCCGCAGGCCGAGGCCGCGGCGAGGACCGCGCTCCACACCCAGCCCTCGTACGCCTGGTGCCGCACGGGCCGGGGCCCGTCCGTCGTAGCCGTGACCATCCCGACCCCCTGTTTTGAACACGTTCAACAGGGGTGACCGTACCGCACGGCGGCGGCTCAGCGCAGCGCCGGGGCCACCTCCGTCAGGGCCGGGCGGCGGATCACCAGGGCCATTAGAGCGGCGACCGCGCAGAGCGCGCCGGAGGCGTACCAGACGACGTCGTAGCTGCCGAAGACGTCCCGGGCGACACCGCCCGCGAAGGCGACCACGGCCGCGCCGACCTGGTGGGAGGCGAGGACCCAGCCGAAGACGATCGCGCCGTCCTCGCCGTAGTGCTCACGGCAGAGGGCGATGGTCGGCGGGACGGTGGCCACCCAGTCCAGGCCGTAGAAGACGATGAAGAAGATCATCGGGAGCTGCACGGACGGGGCCAGCAGCATCGGCAGGAAGAGCAGGGAGATCCCGCGCAGCGCGTAGTAGACGGCCAGCAGCCGGCGGGCCTCGAAACGGTCGGTGAACCAGCCGGAGGCGATGGTGCCGACGACGTCGAAGACGCCGATGACCGCGAGGAGTGAGGCGGCGGCCGTGATCGGCATGCCGTGATCGTGCGCGGCGGGCACGAAGTGCGTCTTGACCAGGCCGTTCGTCGAGGCGCCGCAGATCGCGAAGGTGCCCGCGAGCAGCCAGAACGGCCCCGTGCGCGCGGCCCGGAACAGGACCGCCACCGCTCGGCGGGCCGCCCCCGGCACCGGGTCCGGCTTGGGCGTGAAGCCCTCCGCGCCGTACGCGGCCGCGCCCACGTCGGCCGGGTGGTCGCGCAGCAGCAGCCAGACGAACGGCACCACGGCGAGCGCGGTGAGCGCGACGGTGACCGCGGCCGGACGCCAGCCGTGCTCTTCCACCAACCAGGAGAGCAGCGGCAGGAAGACGAGCTGCCCGGAGGCGCCGGCCGCGGTGAGGATGCCGGTGACCAGCCCGCGCCGCTTGACGAACCAGCGGTTGGTGACGGTCGCGGCGAAGGCGAGCGCCATCGACCCGGAGCCCAGGCCGACCAGCACGCCCCAGAACAGGACCAGTTGCCAGGCGGCGGTCATCCACACGGTGAGCACGGAGCCGGCGGCGATGACCGACAGGGCCACGGCGACCACCCGGCGGATGCCGAAACGGTCCATCAGGGCCGCGGCGAAGGGGGCGGTCAGGCCGTAGAGCGCGAGGTTCACCGAGATCGCGAAGCCGATCGTGCCGCGCGACCAGTCGAACTCCCGGTGCAGCGGGTCGATCAGCAGCCCGGGGAGGGAGGCGAAGCCCGCCGCGCCGATGATCGTCACAAAGGCGACGGCGGCGACGGACCAGGCGCGGTGGACACGGGGCGGGCGGCGCCGGTCCCGGCCGGGGCGCGGCCGGGCGGGCCCGGGGCCCGGGGAACCCGCCGGTGGAGAGCTTGTCTGGGTCACGCCACCCAGACTCGTGCCCGCGCGATCACCGGACGACTGGCCCGAAGGACAGGGTTCGCTAGGATCGGGCCATGGACGCCATGAACCAGGAGACGGCGGCGGGAGCGGAGACGGATCGGGCCGGGGCGGGGGCGCCGCACCGGGTGGTGGTCCTGGCGCTGCCGGGGCTGCTCCCCTTCGAGCTGGGCATTCCGCACCGGATCTTCGGCCGGGCCAGGAGCCCCTACGGCGCGCCGCTCTACGAGATCGTCACCTGCGGGGTGCGCCCCGGACCGGTGCCCACGGACGCCGACTTCGCGATCCATGTCGAGCACGGGCCGGAGGCCCTGGCCACGGCCGACACCGTCGTCGTCCCGGCCTCGTACCGGCTCGGGCCCGTGTACCGGGAGGGCCGGCTGACCCCGGAACTGGCCGGGGCCCTCGCCCTGGTGCGCCCCGGCACACGGATGGTGTCCATCTGCACGGGCGGCTACGTACTGGCCGCGGCCGGCCTGCTGAACGGGCGGCCCGCCACCACCCACTGGTCCTCCGCCGAACACTTCCAGCAGCTCTTCCCCGAGGTCCGGGTGGACGCGGACGTGCTGTTCATCGACGACGGGGACGTGCTCACCTCGGCGGGTGTCGCGGCCGGCATCGACCTCTGCCTGCACCTCGTGCGCCGCGACCACGGCACGGCGGTCGCCAACGACGTCGCCCGCCGCACGGTCGTGCCCCCGCACCGGGACGGCGGCCAGGCGCAGTACATCCGCCGCCCGCTCCCCGAACCGCAGCTCGCCACGACGACCGCCGCGCGCGCCTGGGCCCTGGACCGGCTGCACGAGCCGATCCAGCTGCGCGACCTGGCCCGCCGGGAGGCGATGTCCGTCCGGACCTTCACCCGCCGCTTCCGCGAGGAGGTCGGGCTCAGCCCCGGCCAGTGGCTCACCCAGCAGCGGGTGGAACGGGCGCGGCACCTGCTGGAGACCACCGGGCTGTCGATGGAACAGGTCGCCCGGGACGCCGGGTTCGGCACCGCGCAGTCCCTGCGCCAGCATCTGACGGCGGTCCTGGGGGTGACCCCGACCGTCTACCGGCGGACCTTCCGCTCGACGGCCGTCTGAGCACACCGCTCGGGTCCGAGTACGCGGGACGGGTACGCGTACTCATCCCCCGCGGCCCCGCGCCTCCCTACGCTCGCCGCACGGGCACGGCACGGGCGAAGGACACGGGGGCGGGAGGCGGTGGCCATGCGGACGAGGTGGCGGCGAGGGGTGGTGGTCGCGGCGCTGGCGCTGCTGGTGAGCGGCTGCGGGGTGCTGTCGACGAAGGAGGACCGGGCCTTCGCCGCCGAGCTGGCCGAGCGGGTCCACCCCGGTGAACTGCGCCTGATCGGCGCCCGGACGCTGTTCCCGGAGACCTCCGGCTCGGAGGTCACCTACGCGCTGCGCGACGACCCGGACGCGTTCGTCCGGCTCCGCGTCGACGCCGGACGCGAGCGCTGCGAGGGGAGCGGCGACTGCGCGGCCGCCCTGCGGGAGGCACGGGCGCGCGGCGAGGCGGCGGCTGCCGAATGGCGGCTGCTCCGGGACGAGTTGGGGCGCTGCGGCTACGAGGTGCACGCGGTGCGGGTGCTGCGCGGCACGGTCTTCGAACCCTGGATCGCGACCGAGCTGACGGAGCCGGGCCTGGCGGACCAACTGGCCCGGATCGGCGGCTGCCTGGAGCGCTACGCCCGCGCCCTGCCCGCCGCGACGGCCGCGGAACGCACCGGTACGAGCGTCCACATCGCCTCCCCGGCGGCGGTGCGCGAGCTGCCCCGCGGCGAGGAGGACGCGCCGACGCTGCTGCGGCTCTCCTCCTCCGGCCGGCAGGCGGCCCTCGCCGCGCGGACCTCGCACGCGGTGGCGTACACCTGGCGGGACGGGGCTCTTCTGCCGGACTCCGGCCGGCCCCGGATCGTCCGGACCCGGGAGGACCGCCTCGCGTTCACGGCGGCGGTGCACGACGCGACCGACGCCTGGCTGGCGCGCTCGGTGCCGGGTGCCCGCGCGGTGCGCACCTGGGGCGGGGTGTGGAGCCTGCTGCCCGGCCGACTGGACCGGCAGCGGGGGTACGTGCTGTTCTGCGAGGGCCCGGTGGCGGCGGACGAGCGGTGCCTCGGCAAGGACGCGGTCCTCGTCACCGTCGACCCGGCGGGCCGGCTGGTGGCGGAGCCGCAGGTGGTGCGTGATGTCCGGGAGGGGCGGGGGCCGTTGAACCTGCCGCCGCTGGACCCGCCGCCGGGATCGTCCGAGGTGGGGCCGCCGGTGGGGCCCCCGCCGGGGGACTGATCAGCCGGCCGTCGCGCGCAGGGAGCCGTAGGAGTCGGCGCCGAAGGAGGCCCGGGCGGGCCGGCTGCCGAGCGGGGCGGCGGTGGAGCGGGGACATCGGTCCACCTCGCACCAGATCGACTTGCCGCCGCCCTCGGCCGTCCAGCCCCAGCGGTCCGCGAGCCCGTCGACGAGTTCCAGCCCGCGGCCGTTGGTGTCGTCGCCCTCGGCGCGCCGGGGCCTCGGCGGGACGGCGCTGGCGTCGGCGACCTCCACGCGGACCGTGCCGGCGTCGGCGGGGCCGGCGCCGAAGAGCATCCGCAGCACCGCCGGACAGCCCGTGTGGACCACGGCGTTGGTCACGAGCTCCGAGATCAGCAGGATCAAGGTCTCGGCCAGCGGCTCGTCGTCACGGACGCCGGAGCCCAGCAGACGTGACCGGGCCCATCTCCTGGCCCGCCCCACCTCTGCGGGGTCGGGGCCGATCTCCAACTGCACCTGAAGCACCTGCACCGCTCACACCATCCGAACCGGCGGACACATCGCCTTGCGCCTCACTGCCATCACGGAACGTGATTCCCTTGCCGGACAGCATGGTTGACGTACAGTCACCGCAACAAGCGCTTCGGGCATATTCCAGCAAGAAGGAGTACCCGTGGTGCATACTGTGCGACGCACCGCGCGGGGACTCGAACACAGGGGCGCGGCCCGTACGCACGCCGGATGATCAGCGCGCATCGACGGTACCGGAGCGGCCGTTGTGGCCGTGCCGGGGAACTCCGTCCTCGCAGCGACTCGCATCCCATGGAGGGTACCGGAGCCGGGGGACGACTCCGGGCCGTGACCACCCCTTCCGAGGACACAACCCGATATCGACGCGACGGTCGACACAGGGTGACGCTCCGGCACACCTCGGGCCACGGCACGGGCCGGGCTCCGGTCCCACCCGCGTTCCGCACGGGTGGGACCGGAGCCCGGCCGAATCGCCGCCTCTAGTGGGGCTGTTCCGGGGTGACGCAGTACGCCGCGAAGGCGGTCAGAACCTCCTGCTCGGAGATCCGGCCGTCGCCGTCCGCGTCCAGGGCGCGGGCGGCCTGCTCGGACGCCTCCTCTGCGACACCGAGGGCACGCAGCACCCGCGCCGCGGCGGCCGGGGTGACGCCCTGCCCGTCCTCGTCGGCGACGGCGACCACGGCGTGCAGGAACGGACGGGCGATCTCGCCGAAGCGCTCGGGGTCGTCACGCAGTCTCTTCGCCGCGCCGGTGACGAACTCCTGGCGGCTGACCCGCTGGTCGCCGTCCACGTCGGCGATGCCGGCCATGCCCTGCCAGAACGCCTCCGCCCCGCCGTAGAGGGCCTGCCCCTTGTCGGAGCGCGCCGCGACGGAGAACTCGGCGAGGACCGCGGCGGCGGCCTTGCTGAAGTCCTCGCGGTCGATGGAGCCGTTGCCGTCCTGGTCGAAGGCCGCGAAGCGGGAAGCGATCTTCCGCTCGTACTCTGCGCTGTCCATGCCGGGAGCGTACGGCCCCGACGGCCCCCGCGGGTACCGGGCGGTCACCGGATCGGTCACGGCCCCGCCACAGGAGCCCCGCCGGCACCGCGCACACGGCCCGGGCCGGCCGCGCTACGCGGAGAGCGGGCGCGCCTCCTCGTCGGCGGCCGAGTCCGCGTCCGCGTACACGTCGAAGAGGCGGCGGACGCCGAGAGCGGCCAGGACGCGGTTCACATGGGAGCCGTCCTCCGCGCCCCGGGCGGGCAGCACCAGCCGCAGCCGCCCCCGGCAGGAGCGCATCAGCCGGCGGGCGGCGACCAGGACCCCGACACCGCTGGAGTCGCAGAAGAGGACCTCGGAGAGGTCGAGCACCACATCCCGGTGGCCGGCGGCGACCGCGTCGTGCACCCGCTGGCGCACCACGGGCGAGGAGACGAGATCCAGCTCGCCGGACACATGCAGCAGGGTCCATCCGCCCTGCCGGGCCTCGGCCACCTTGAGCATCATCAACGGACCCCTTCGCGCACCGGCGGCCCGAAGACCGGAAGCCGCCCTTCCACTCGCCCCTGCCCTGCCGTGCATGCGTGAAACGCGACGGAGGCCACCCGGAGTTCCCCCTTCCGCGACCGGTTCCGGGGGCCTATCACGCGCGAGGGGCCTCTGTCCGTACTTGTCGCAAAGGGGAGCACACACGCCACAGGGCGCACTACATTCGATGGGGACGTACGGTGGGCCCGGGTCGACGCGGGCAGAAGCGGAAACAGGGCAGCGCCGCAGGTACGACGCACCGCAGGGACTGGGGGCAGCATGGCGAAGGACGCACCACCGCGCTGGGACCGCAGGATGCAGCAGCGGCTCGCGCGCGGCGAGGCCGCCGCCCTGGGCGAGCTGTACGACCGGTTCGCGTCCCTCGTCCACAGCCAGGCCCACCGGGTCCTGGAGGACGAGGAGGCCGCGGACCAGGTCACCCGCGAGGTCTTCGGCTACATCTGGGAGAACCCCGACGCCTACGACCCCAAGCAGGGGTCCATGCGCGCGTGGGTCGCCCGGCTCACCAACAGCCAGGCCGTGCACCGGCTCCGCCAGACCGAGGCGGCCGCCCTGGCCGCGGGCGGCGAGGGCACGCCCGAGGAACTGGAGCAGCGGGTGCGGCGGGCGGCCGTCGCCGCCCGGGCCGACTACATCCGCACCTCCATGCCGGCCCCACTGCGCGCCGCGCTGGAGCTGGCGTACTTCCAGCGGCGCGACTACCGGCAGACCGCCGCCGACCTGGGCGTCACCGAGGACGAGGCCCGCCGCCGGCTGCGGCTCGGCCTCCAGTTGCTCTCCACCGCGCACACCCGCCCGCTGGAGGGCTCCTCGCCGCCCGGATACGGACGCGCCCTGTGAGCGCGCACGACGACAACCCCTATGACGGTGGGGCCGGTGGGGCGGGCGGCTCCGGCGACGACCGTGACCGGGGCCGCGACGAGGTCCGGGGCGCCCCGCGGATACCGGGTCCGCGCGGGGCCGCGGACGATCTGCCGCCCGAGGCGTACCGTCCGCGCAGGCCCGCGCTGCCGCGCCGCAAGGACCCCGGGCGGGGTGCGCGGCCGCCGGCCGCCGGCGCCCGGCCGGAGTCCCGGGTGACGGGCCGCGACGACAGCCCGCCCGCCGCTGACACTCCGCCCGCCCCGGCCGAGCCCGTCGAGCCCGAGGTGCCGCCCGAACCGGCCGCGCCGCCGCCCGAGGCGGCCGGAGCCGCCGAACCGCCCTCGCACGGTGTGCTGAAGTCGCTGCTCGGCGCCTGGGCGCTGTCCGCCTGCTCGGCGGAGGAGACCGCCGCCGTCGAGGAGCACCTCGGCGACTGCGCGCCCTGCGCGGAGGAGGCGCTGCGGCTGCGCGAGGCCGTGGGGCTGCTGCACGCCGACCGTGATCTCGACCTCGACCCTCTGCTGCGCTTCCAGGTCCTGGAGAACTGCCTCGGCCGGCGCCCCGCCCGTATCCCGGTGCCCGGCTGGGCCGACGCCTACGACGCGGAGACCGCCCGGCTCGACGCCCTGCTGCGCGACATCGGCGACGGCGAGTGGCACGCGCCCGTGCGCCTCAAGTGGTTCGACGGGGAACGGCGGGTGGACCGCGGGACCACCGTCGCCGGGGTCATCGCCCATCTGATGAGCGTCGACGGTCTGGTGGCCGCCGCGCTCGGTCTGGACGACCCGCTCGGCCCGGACGCGCCGCGGCGGCCCGGCCGGCGGACCGAGGTGTTCTGGGAGTGCGGGACGCTGCCGTCCGGCCGCCGGATCCGCGAACCGTGGCGGGAGCAGACCCACACGCTGATCCGCACGGTCTCCTTCGCGGGCCGGGGCGTCGCGGAACTCCCGGTCTCCTACGGCGCGTTCGCCCTTCCGCTGGGGGACGCGCTGCTCGACCGCGCCTTCGAGTGCTGGATCCACGCCGACGACATCGCGGGCGCCGTCGACTACCCGTACACCGCGCCCAGCGGCGCCCATCTGCACCGGATGATCGACCTGGCGGCCCGGCTGCTGCCCGCGGCCCTCGCCGACCGCCGCCGGGCCGGGCTCGCCTCCCCGGCGCGGCATCTGGTGACGCCCGGCTCACCGGGGCGTTCGCTGCACCTGGAGGTCGAGGGCTCCGGCGGCGGGAACTGGTACATCGCGCTGGACTCCCCCGCGGCGGTCGGCTCGGCGGACCGGGCGGTCGCCCAGGTGGCCCTGGACGGGGTGGAGTTCTGCCGGCTGGTCGCGGGGCATGTCTCCCCGCAGGAGGCGGCGGCCGGACAGGACGGGGACCGCGAGGCGATCAGCGACGTCCTCTTCGCGGCGGCCGCGCTCAGCCGGCTCTGACGCCCGCCCCGTGCGGAGGCGTCCGCGTCAGGCGAAGACGACCGTGCGGCGGCCGTTGAGCATGATGCGGTGCTCCGCGTGCCACTTCACCGCGCGCGCCAGCGCCTGGCACTCCACGTCCCGGCCGGTGGCGACCAGTTGCTCCGGGCTGACCTGGTGGCCCACCCGCTGGACCTCCTGCTCGATGATCGGGCCCTCGTCGAGGTCCGCGGTCACATAGTGGGCGGTCGCGCCGATCAGCTTCACCCCCCGGTCGTGCGCCTGGTGGTAGGGCTTGGCGCCCTTGAAGCTCGGCAGGAAGGAGTGGTGGATGTTGATGATCCGGCCGTTGAGCTGCTTGCACAGGTCGTCCGAGAGGACCTGCATGTACCGGGCGAGGACGACCAGTTCCACGTCCTCCTCGCGCACCAGCTCCAGCAGCCGCGCCTCGGCCTCGGCCTTGGTGTCCCTGGTCACCGGGATGTGGTGGAAGGGGACGCCGTAGGAGGCGACCAGGTCCGCGAAGTCGGTGTGGTTGGAGACGACCGCGGCGATCTCCACCGGGAGGACCCCGGTGCGCGCCCGGAAGAGCAGGTCGTTGAGGCAGTGGCCGAACTTGCTGACCATCAGGACGACCCGCATGCGCTCACCGGCGCTGTGGATCTCCCACTCCATCCCGAAGGAGTCCCCGACGGCGGCGAAACTGGCGCGCAGCTTCTCCACGGTGACCGGCGTCTCGGCCGAGAAGTGCACCCGCATGAAGAACAGACCGGTGTCCTGGTCGCCGAACTGCTGGCTGTCCTCGATGTTGCAGCCGGTGATGAAGAGATAGCTGGAAACGGCGTGCACGATGCCCTTTTTGTCCGGGCAGCTGAGCGTGAGGACGTACTGGTCGGTCATCCTCGTAGCCTGCCACAGTCCGCGTCCCGGCCCGCACCACCGTCCGACCGGCGGACGCGGGCCCGGACACAGGCGCCGCGACCGGGGCGGCCCCGGTCCGTCAGGACGCGGCGCTGGTCATGATCCGCAGCACGTCCAGCGAGCGCGGCGGGGCGTCCGGGTCCTCGCCGTCGTTCGAGGCGAGGCGGACGTGCGCGTCCCGCGCGGCCCGCACGGCCTCGGGCCAGCCGTGGTGCTCCAGGTACGCGGAGACCGGGGCGTCCGCGCCGACCTGGTGCATGATGCGCAGCACCCGCAGCACGGCGACGTCCACGAGGGCGGCCTCGCCGGAGTCGCGGAAGATCGTGCCGACGTACTTCTCGGCCGACCAGTTGTCCAGCCAGGTGTCCTCGACCAGGCGGTACACGGCGTCGGTGACGTCGCCGTACCCCTCCCGGCCCGCCAGCCAGCACTCCTGGTGGAAGACGGGGTCGGACAGCATGTGCAGCGCCGAGCGCACGTTGGCGCGCCAGCGCCACCAGGGCATGTCAGTGAGCGGCATGCCGCCCATGGTGGAGGAGCGACGGCCGCGACGGGAAGGGTTGACCGAACCTTGCTGCACATGTTCGATCGTACGTTCCCTTTTCGATCATCCTGAGCCGCCCCCGTAATTCACTTTCCGGTCACCGAGCGTTGAAGCGCGCTCACTGTGGTGTTCCCCGTGGGGAGGAAGTGTGCGGGGTCATGACCGGTTGGCGTCGTTCCCCGTCCCCCCGCCCGTCCAGGACCGCATCCCGGGTCCGAGTCCTCTGTACGGCGGCCGCGGTGGCCGTGACGGCGGGGGCCGCGCTCGTCGCCGGGTGCGGTGCCCTCCCGGGAGGCCCGGGGGGGCTCCCGGGAGCCCGTCACCGTGATGACCTTCGCCCCCGTGGACACCCGGGCCACCAACATGCCCGGGATGACGGCGATGGCCCGGGCCTACGCGCGCTGGGCGGCCACCCGTGACGGGCTGGACGGCCACGAGCTGCGCGTCCTCACCTGCAATGAGCGCAACACCCCCGAGGGCGCCTCCGCCTGCGCCCGCCGCGCGGTCAAGGAGGGGGTCGTCGCGGTGGTCGGCTCCTACAGCCAGCACGGTTCGTTCATGGCCCCGCTGGAGGCCGCGGGCATCCCCTTCATCGGCGGATACGGCATCTCCGCGGACGAGTTCACCAGCTATCTGTCCTACCCCGTCAACGGCGGCCAGCCCGCCCTGCTGGCCGGCAACGGGCAGCAGCTCGCGGGGTCCTGCGGGGACGTGTCCCTGGTGCGCCCGGACAGCCTGGCCGGGGACGATCTCTCCCAGCTGCTCACCTCGGGCCTGAAGAAGGGCCGGAGCGGGGCCTCCACGGCCGACATCATCGCGCGGGACGACGCGACCGACTACACCGAGCAGGCGGAGCTGGCCCGGAAGCGGGCGGCGGAGCCCGGCGGCGGGATCGGCACCCTCGCGGGCCACGCCGGGAGCACGGGCAGCACGGGGGCGGCCGGGTCCGCCGGGAAGGCCGGGGGCACGGCGCGGCCGGGCTGTGTGACCGCCGCCCTCGGCGACCGGACGGAGACCTTCTTCGACTCCTACCGCCGCCTGCCCGAGGACGGCCGGGACATCCGGATCTCCTCCGTCATCGGCAGTGTCGGCCAGCCGCTGGTGGACCGGACGGGCGGGCGCTCCGGCCCGTTCGAGGGCGCGTACATCACCAGCTGGTACCCGTCCGCCGACGACAGCCGCTGGGCGGCGATGCGGCGGGTCATCGACGAGCACGCCTTCGGCGACAACGCCGTGGACCCGGCCGACCCCGGGGTGCAGACCACCTGGATCGCGTACACGGTCCTGGAGCGGGTGTTGGCCGCGCTCGACAGCGACACGATCACCCCGCGGCGCATCGCGTACGCCCTCGACCAGGGGCTGACGGTCTCGACCGACGGCCTCACCCCGGAACTGCGCTGGGGCCACGACGACATGCTCGGCGCGCCGGACTACCCGCGGATCGTCAACCGCAGCGTGACCTTCCAGGTCGTCCGGGAGGGGCGGCTGGTACCGCAGCGGGAGGAGTTCGTCGATGTCGCGGACACGCTGACCGCGGCCTCCTGACGCGGCGCGTGGACGAGGGGGGGGCGGGGCCGGCCGGCCCCGCCCCCCCTCGTCGTCACAGCTGCTGGCTGCGGCGCTCGGTGAGGCCGTGCTCGCGGGCGATGGCGTTCCAGAGCGGCGCGGCCTTGTTCTTGGCCCGGGTAGCCTCGCCGCTGGCGCGGTTGCCCTGCGCGGTCTGCGAGGTGGCGCGGGCCTTGCCGCCCCGGCACACCTTCTTGCCCTTGGCCTGCTCCGCCCACGCCGCGTAGTGGTCGTCGGCGGAGGCGGACGCCTGCCACGCCTCGTTCAGGGAGGCGGTCAGCGCCGCGTGGTTCGGCAGGGCGTCGACGGTGAGCCCGCCGAGCCGGGTCACCAGATCGCGGCGCTGGGCGGCCGCGTCCTTCAGGTCGGTGACCGCCTGGTCGAGGTCGGTGCACTGCTTGATGTTCTCGACGGAACGGATCACCGCGGCCCGGCTGTTGTTGCTGTCGGCGAGCAGCTTGTCGAGCGCCTCGGCCTGGTTCTTCGCCGGGTCGGGCGGCGGCGGGGAGGAGGGGCTGCTCTCGACCGGGGCGGAGGAGGACGCGGCGACCGTCTTGTCCGGTTCGTCCGAGGAGTCGTCCCCGCCGAACATCACCGCGCCGACACCGAGCCCGAGCACGGCGCAGCCGATGACCAACGCGGCCACCACCGGGACGGCGGACCGGCGCCGCTCCGGGGGTTCGTCGTCGTAGCGGTGGGCGCGGTACGGGGGCTCTTCGTCGTAGCGGTGGCCGCCGCCGTGCCGGGCCGTCTGGCGGGGGCCGGAGGCGGGCGGGCCGGCGTCCATCCGCGGCAGCTGGGCCGTGGCATCGGCGGGGGCGGCGGCGTACGGGGCGTCCGACCGGAAGAGGCTGTCGAACTCCGCGGGCGGCTGCCGGTCGCCGGGGGCGCCGGGGCGGATGCCGAAGGGGGCCCCGGCGGGGGCGGGCGGCACGGGGGCGATGTACTGCGTGGCGTCGTCCGCGCCACCGCCGGGGGCGGCGTGGGCCTCCGGGGCGGGGCGCCTGGTGCCGAGGAAGGTGGTGGACTCGGCGGGCCGCTCGGGCGGCAGCGCCCCGGGCCCGGCGCCGCTCCGGACGGGCGCGAGGTACTGGGTGGCGTCGGACGCGCCGGGGGCCCCGGGCGCGGGCCCGGCGCCCGGACCGACGGGCGCGGCGCCGGTCTGCGGAGGGATGAGCTGGGTGTGGTCGTCCGCGCCGGACGGCCCCGGCGCGGGGAGGGGCCCGCCGGACACGGGCGGGATCAGTTGGGTCCGGTCGTCGCCCCCCGGTACCTGAGCGGCCGGCAGGGGCCCGGGGCCGCCGTACGTCTGGTGTGCGGGCGGGCCCGCCGCCGGGGCCTCCGGCCCGGGGTACCCGCCGGTGCCGTGCTGCGGGGGCAGGGGCTGGGCGACGGGGACGCCGTATCCGGCGTCCGGGCCGGGGTAGCCGTAGCCGGGCTGGGCGGGCGCGGCGGGGTAGCCGTAGCCCCCGGTCGCCCGGCCCGGTGCGGGAGCCGGAGCGGGCGCCTGTCCTGGTCCGGGAGCCGGAGCCCCACCGGGATACCCGTAGCCGGGCGCGGCCGGGGAGCCGTAGCCGTAGCCGTCCGTGGCCTGCCCCGGGAGCGGGGCCGGGGCGCCGCCCGGGTGGCCGGGGCCCGGCTGCGCGGACGCGGGCGGGTAGCCGTAGCCCGGCTGGGCGGGAGCGGAACCGTGGTCGGCGCCGTACGTCGGAGTGCCGTGGTCGGCGCCGTACGCGGGGGAGCCGTGGCCCGCGCCCGGGCCGCCGGGGGCCGGGGGCTGCCCCTGGGGCGGGCCCCACGGCTCACCCCACGGCTGCCCGCCCGTGGGAGCCGCCTGCGGACCCCGGTGGGCGCCGGGTATGAGGGGCTCGCTGCCGTCCGCGGGCAGCACGACGCCCTCGTGCGCGGGCCGCGCGGCCCGCGGGTGCTGCTCGTCACCCTGTCCGCTGTGCGTCACCGGGACTCCTACATCTGGACCTACGGAATCGTCGGTTCACGCTACCGGGTGCCCGGAGGCCGCCGCACACACGTACGGCAGCAGTGACACGATGGGGACACAGGACGCTGTTCATGCCCCGCCCGCACGGCCGTTCACCGGGAACACCCGCCGGCACCCCGCTCTCCGGCGCCCGGCGGGGCGGGGGCGGTGGCGCCGCAACCCCCGCTCCCCGGCGGCCGGTTGGCACCTCGCCGCCCGCCCTCGGGACGGACCGTCCGCGCCGCTCAGGCCGCCGTGCGCAGATCCAGCCGGGTCGAGAACTCGCGGACCGCGGCCTCCCGCGCGTACGGCTCCAACCGCTGCCGCAGATCGTCGAGATACTCCGCGCCGCGGCTGGAGCGCAGGGTGTCGAGGAGTTCCACGGCCTGCATGCCGGTGCAGCAGGCGTGTTCCACCTCACGTTGCTGGACCTGCGCCGAGGCGAGGAGGACCAGCCCGATCGCCCGGCGGCGGGCCTTGGCCTCCGGGAGCCCGGCCAGCGCGGTGCGCGCCTGTCGGGCGGCCGCGTCCGCCTCGCCCAGGTCGCGGTGGCAGTGGGCCAGTTCGTCGGCGAGGTACGCCTGGTCGAAGTGGGTGATCCAGTCGGGGTCGTCACCCGAGCCGGGCTCGGCCCGCTCCAGCGCGGCGACCGCCCGGCCCGCCGCCTCGTGGCAGGTGTGCGCGTCGCCCAGGAGGGCGTGCCCCCGGGCCTCCGCCGCGTGGAACATGGCCTCGGCACGCGGTGTGACCCGGCCCCGCGCGCCCTCCTGCGCGGCCCGCGCCAGCTGGGCGATCTCGCGCGGGTTCCCCAGCTCGGCGGCGAGATGGCTCATGGAGGCGGCCAGGACGTATCCGCCGTAGGCGCGGTCCCCGGCGGCCTGGGCGAGCCGCAGCGCCTGGATGTAGTAGCGCTGGGCGAGGCCGGGTTGGCCGGTGTCGACGGCCATGTAACCCGCCAGCTCGGTCAACCGGGCGACGGCGGCGAACAGTTCACGACCGACCGCCTCCCGGTAGGAGCCGGAGAGCAGCCCGGAGACCACGCTGTTCAGATAGTGGACCAGGATCGGGCGGACCTGGCCGCTGCCGAAGCGGTGGTCCAGTTCGGTGAGGGCGGCCGTGGTGGCCCGCACCGCCGCCACGTCCGAGGCGCCGACCCGGGCGCCCGCCGAGCGCGCGACATGCGGGTCCGCTCCGGTGATCAGCCAGTCGCGGCTGGGCTCGACGAGCGCGGACGCGGCGACCGCCGACCCGGAGAGGAAGTCCCGGCGGCCCACGTCGGACCGCCACAGCTCGCAGACCTGCTCGATCGCCCCGGGCACGGTCGGCGCGAACTGGAGGCCCACACCGGTGGCCAGGTTCTTGCCGTTGGCCATGCCGATCTCGTCGATCGTGACCGTGCGGCCCAGTTTCCGGCCGAGCGCCTCCGCGATGACCCCGGGCGCCCGGCCGCGCGGCTGCTGCCCGCGCAGCCAGCGCGCCACCGAGGTCTTGTCGTACCGCAGATCGAGGCCGCGCTCGGCGCCGACCACGTTGACCCGGCGGGCGAGACCGGCGTTGGAGCACCCGGCCTCCTGGATGAGCGCCTGCAACCGTTCGTTCGGCTGTCGTGCGACGAGCGGCCTGGCTGCCATGAAGTACCCCCTGGTGCCGCGATGATCGATGAGTCGATCACTGCCCGGCTGGTATACGGAGAATGCACAGTTGGTCGGATTGATTACCTTTGCTGCTGTTGCCCGTGGTGCGAGTGCCGCCGTCGCCCGGTGCGCGGGGTGCTCCCGCCCGCCGGACGCGCGCACGGGGAAGCGCCCCCGCACGTCTCCCCGCCGCAGTGGCTACCCGCTGCGGGCGGCCCGCCCTCGCGCGCGCCCCCGGCCGTGCATCCGTGCGCCCCGCATGCAGGATCGATGCGCCGAGCGCGTACGCGGGCGGACCGTAACCGGAGGTGACCGCCGCAGTTGAGTGTGGCGTGGATGAGACCTTGGGAGTCACGGAAGCCGCACGGATCCCCCAGCAGCGCGGCGAGCAACTGCTGGACAGTGCCGTGCGGTACGCGGAAGAGCGGCACTGGGACGTCTTCCCCGGCACCTGGCTGGAGGCCGTCGACGGCGCGGAGCGCTGCTCCTGCGGCGACACCGGCTGCCCCGCGCCCGGCGCCCACCCGGACCGGCCGGACTGGGCGGGCCAGGCGACCGGGAGCGCGTCGGGCGCCCGGCGGATGTGGACCAAGCAGCCCGGCTCCTCGATCCTGCTGCCGACGGGCCGCGCCTTCGACGCCCTGGAGGTCTCCGAGTCCGCGGGTTTCCTCGCCCTCGCCCGGCTGGAGCGGATGGACCTGCCGCTCGGCCCGGTGACCTGCACCCCGGACCGCCGGATGCTCTTCTTCGTCCTCCCCGGGGCGTCCGCGAAGGCGCCCGACCTGATCCGCAACCTCGGCTGGATGCCCTCCGCGATCGACCTGGTCACCCGGGGCGAGGGGCACTGGATCGCCGCCCCGCCCACCCGGATCGGCGGCCGGGGCGCGGTCCAGTGGGCCCGCCGCCCCACCCCCGCGAACCGCTGGCTCCCGGACGCGGAGGAGCTGATCAGCCCGCTCGCGTACGCCTGTGGCCGGGAGGCGGCGGAGCTGCGGACCCGCGAGGTCTGAGCCGGGCCCCCGCCGACCCGGGCCCGGCGGGGGCCGCTACCGGGCCCGGCAGGGGGGCGGTTCCGGCAATGCTGACCTGCCGGGACTTCCCGTTCCGACCCCTGTGCGATCACCGGCGGCCTCCGTAGGCTGAGGCCGTACCGACGGGGAGCACAGGAGGCAGTGACCATGCCGGAGCAGACGGACGGCACGGCGGGGGGCGGGGAGCGCACGGCCCCGCCCGCCGTTCAGGTGGAAGGGCTGTGGAAGCGGTTCGGCGAGCAGATCGCCGTGTCCGGGATCGATCTGGCCCTGCCCGCGGGCAAGTTCATCGGCCTGGTCGGCCCGAACGGCGCCGGAAAGACGACGACCCTCTCCATGGTGACCGGTCTGCTCCGGCCCGACCAGGGCCGGGTGCTGGTCGCCGGGCACGACGTCTGGCGGGACCCGGTCCAGGTCAAGGCCCGGATCGGGGTGCTCCCGGAGGGCCTGCGCATGTTCGAGCGCCTCTCCGGTCGCGAACTCCTCGCGTACAACGGCCGGCTGCGCGGTCTGCCGGGCGAGGAGGTCGACAAGCGCGCCGCGCAGCTCCTCGACGTCCTCGACCTCGCGGGGGCCGGCAACAAGCTGGTCGTCGACTACTCGACCGGTATGCGCAAGAAGATCGGACTGGCCGCGGCCCTGCTGCACAACCCCGAAGTCCTCTTCCTGGACGAGCCGTTCGAGGGGGTGGACCCGGTGTCCGCGCAGACGATCCGCGGGGTGCTGGAGCGCTACACCACCTCCGGCGCGACCGTCGTGTTCTCCAGCCATGTGATGGAGCTGGTGGAGTCGCTGTGCGACTGGGTCGCGGTCATGGCCGCGGGCCGCATCCGGGCGCAGGGCCCGCTGGCCGAGGTGCGCGGCTCCGCGCCCACCCTCCAGTCGGCCTTCCTCGAACTCGTCGGCGCGCAGGGGCGCGACGCGGGCGCCTCGCTGGACTGGCTCGGCGGCGGTGGCCGGTGAGCGCCACCGGCCCGGACCGGGCGAGCGGCACGGCCCCCGGCCACGACCGCGCGGCGGACGTACTCCGCCCGACGCCCTCCGACGGCGGCGCGGGGCGGCCCGCGCTGAGCACCGCGGAACTGACCCGGGTCGTGGTCCGGCTGAAAGTCGCCCTGCTGCGCAACGGACTGCGCCAGTCCACCGGCCGCACGGCCGTGTTCGTGATCTCCCTGGTGTTCACCCTGCTGCTCGCGGCGGGCCAGCTCCTGGGGCTGATCCTGCTGCGCGGCGAGGAACAGGCGTCCACCGTGGTGGTGCTCCTCGCCGGGATCGTCGCGCTCGGCTGGGCGATCCTGCCCCTCTTCTTCCCCAGCGGTGACGAGACCCTCGACCCGAGCCGGCTGGTGATGCTGCCGCTGCGGCCGGGGCCGCTGGTGACGGCCCTGCTCGGCGCGTCCCTGGTCGGCATCGGGCCGCTGTTCACCCTCTGCCTCGCCCTGGGCGCGGTCCTGGCGCTGGCGCAGGGGGCGGCGGCGACGGTGGTGGCCGTGCTCGCGGTGCCGCTGCTCCTGCTGGTGTGCGTGGCCCTCGCCCGGGCGGTCGCCGCCGCCAACATCCGGCTGCTCACCTCCCGCAAGGGCCGCGATCTGGCGGTGCTGAGCGGTCTGCTGGTCGCGGTGGGCATCCAGGTCGTCAACTTCGGGGCGCAGCGCATCAACCAGGCGGGCGGTCTGGCGTCGCTGGAGCCGGTGGAGGCCGTGGTGCGCTGGGTCCCGCCCGCCTCGGCGATCGCGGCGGTCGGCTCGGCGGCGGACGGCTCCCTCGGCACGGCGCTGACCCAACTCGCCCTCTCCGCGCTGGCGCTGGTCGCCCTGCTGTGGTGGTGGCAGCGGAGCCTGACCACGCTGATGACGGCCCCGGACGCGTCCACGATGGCGGCGGCCACCACCGACCCGGGCCGTGAGCGCACCTCCTCGACCGGGCTCGGCCGGCTGCTGCCCGACGGCCGGACGGGCGCGGTGGTGCAGCGCGCGCTGCGCTACATCTGGCGGGACCCGAAGACCCGGGGCGCCTGGGTGACCTCTCTGGCACTCGGCCTGATCGTGCCGGTGTTCAACGCCCTCCAGGGCACCGGCTCGGTCTACTTCGCCTGCTTCGCGGCGGGCATGCTCGGGATGCTGACCTACAACCAGTTCGGCCAGGACTACTCGGGCTTCTGGATGGTCGCGATGACGATCTCGACGACCCGGGACGCGTACGAGGAGCTGCGGGGCCGCGCGCTGGCGATGCTGCTGGTCACCGTCCCGTACACGGTGCTGGTGTGCGCGGTGACGGTCGCGATGCTCGACGTCTGGGGGGATCTGCCGGAGGTGCTGGGGCTGTCGTTCGCGCTGCTCGGGGCGCTGGCGGCGACGGGGGCGGTGGCGTCGGCGCTGTTCCCGTACTCGATCCCGCAGGACAGCGCGTACAAGAACGTCGCGCCGGGGCAGGGCGGGCTCGCCTGGATCTCGATCATGGGCGGGCTGCTGGTCTCGGCCCTGCTGGCCTCGCCGGTGCTGGTGCTGACGATCTGGCTGCATGTCTCGGAGGCGGGCGGGCCCTGGCTCGTCCTGCCGGTGGGCACGGCGTACGGGGCGCTGCTGGCGTGGGCGGGCGTCCGGCTCGCGGCCCCGCGGACGGCGAGGCGGCTGCCGGAGATCCTGACGGCGGTCAGCAAGGGCTGACGCGGGACCGGGGCCGGCCCGGGGGCAGGCCCCGGGGTCAGGCCGGGAGAACGTTGTCCAGGAAGGGTTCGATCGCGCCGCGCCAGCCGTCGGGGTGGTCGTAGTGGACCAGGTGGCCCGCCTCGGCGACCTCCCCGTACTCACCGCGCGGCAGGACGCGCACCATCTCCTGCGCCTCGGCCCGGCCGAGGCGCCCGTCCAGCCCGCGCACGACCAGGGTGGGGCAGCGGACCTGGGCCAGCTCGTCCCAGTGGGCGTGCAGGGCCCAGGAGGCGCGGGCGTCGAGCATCTGGCGCGGGGAGAAAACGGGCCGCCAGCCGTCCGGGCCCTCGGCCATCACCTCGGCGAAGAACTCGCCGCGGGCCGGGTTGGGGCGCTCCACCCAGGGGTCGTCCTCGCCGAACCACTTGCGCACGTCCGCGAGGGTCGCGAAGGGCACCGGCCAGGAGCGGAACCACTCCTCCCAGTCGCGCTGGGAGGCCGTGCCCAGGGCCGAGGCGCGCATATCGCAGATGACCAGGGCGCGGACGAGGTCGGGCCGTCTGGCGGCGAGCTGCCAGGCGGTCAGCGCGCCCATCGCGTGGCCGACCAGGGTGACCGGGGCGAGGCCGAGCTGTTCGACGGCCGCCTCGGCGTCCGCGATGTACGCCTCACGGGTGTACGGGCCCTCGGCGGGCTTGTCGCTGCGGCCGTGGCCCCGCTGGTCGAGGGCGACCGCGCGGTGGCGTTCGGCCAGCCAGCGGGCGGTGGGCGCCCAGTGGGAGGCGCGGCCCATCAGCCCGTGGAGCAGTAACACGCCGGGCGCGTGCTCGTGCTCCCCGCGGCCCTTGGGCGGGTCCGCGAACTCCCAGGCAGCCAGGCGTACGCCCTCGGCTCCGGTCACGTCGATGCGCCGCACCATCTGGCCTGGCACCCCCTTCTTCCCCCGGTTCGAACGGTTGCTGTCGAGCACCGCCCACACTATCGAACCTTTATTCGAAAACGCGGTTCCGCCACGCAACACCCCTCGTTCGAGTGACTGCCGCGCGGGATTGGACACGGGCGGCGCGGGGAGATTCCCTGCGGGAGGCGGACCGCTCGGGGATTGACCGGTCCGAGGGGACCGACCCTGGGAGCTCGGGGCTCCGGGTCGGAATCGGGGAGGCGGAGTCCCGGCACCCTCGGGTGCCGGGACTTCTCCCGTCCACCGGGCGTACGGCTTCACCGGGCGTACGGCGCAGCACCGTGGCTCCCCTCCCCGGCCGTGGTCCTCTGCCTCGTCATATGCCTGGGCTTCAGAGTGGCACGGGCCGCGCACCGGCCGCTGCCGTTCCGGGCGGAAATCGGACGCGTCACAGTCCGGGGGCACGCGCCCCGGGCAGGGCACGCGCCCCGCGCCGGTGCCGGGCGTCCCGCGGACCCGGGGTGAGCGCCCCCGGGCATGCGGACGGCCCCGGAGCGAGGTGCTCCGGGGCCGTCGCGCGGCCTGCACGCGCGGGGCTACCGCTTGGCCACGAAGACGTGCGACGCGACCTCCGCGTCCAGCTCGGCCGCCTCGCCACTGCTGCCGACGAGCACCCCGCCCGCCGACTCCGTCACGCTCACCACGGACCCGGGCTGCACCCCGGCCCTGCGCAGCGTGTGCATCAGCTGGGCGTCCGTCTGGATCGGCTCGCCGATCCGGCGCACGACGACCGTCTTGCCGTCGCTGCCCGGGTCCAGCTCGGCCAGCGAGACCATGGTGTCGTCCAGGAACGGATCGGCCTCCGCCTCCTCGCCCAGCTCCTCCAGGCCCGGGATCGGGTTGCCGTACGGCGACTCGGTGGGGTGGCGCAGCAGCTCCAGCACGCGGCGCTCCACCGCCTCGCTCATCACGTGCTCCCAGCGGCACGCCTCCGCGTGGACCTGCTCCCACTCCAGACCGATGACGTCCACGAGCAGGCACTCGGCGAGCCGGTGCTTGCGCATGACGCGCGTGGCCAGCTGCCGGCCCTCCTGGGTCAGCTCCAGGTGCCGGTCCCCCGCGACGGTGACCAGACCGTCGCGCTCCATCCGGGCCACCGTCTGGCTGACCGTGGGACCGCTCTGGTCCAGCCGCTCCGCGATACGGGCCCGCATGGGCACCACACCTTCCTCTTCGAGCTCGAGGATGGTGCGGAGATACATCTCCGTCGTGTCGATCAGTCCGGACATACGTGCCCCTCGATGCTGTGGCGTGGAAACAGTCGTGCGTGGCCCCGGCTCAATTCTTGCGCATCGCGCCGACAACCGTGCCGCACATGCCCTCACCCCGTATTGACAGAGCAATGGTCCAGACCTCAACGTGATCCGCGACACGGATGTTCCCCGTCCCGCGTCACCCGCGCGCACTACCCTCGTAACCACCTCCGGAAAGGGCTCGGGATGAGCGAGAGCAAGCTGGCCGGTCAGTTCTTCGACGCCGCGATCGGTCTGCTGCAGCGCACCAGGGACGAGGAGTCCGCCAACATCGCGGCCGCGGGCACGGCCGTCGCGGACGCCGTCGCCGCGGGCGGCCGGCTCTTCGCCTTCGGCGCGGGGCACTCCTCGCTCGCCGCACAGGACGTGGTCTACCGGGCGGGCGGCCTGGCCCTGATGAACCTGCTGACCGTGCCGGGGGCGGTGGGCGTCGACGTGATGCCGGCGACCCTCGGCTCCGCGCTGGAGCGGGTGGACGGCCTGGCGAGCGCGGTCCTGGACTCCAGCCCGGCGAAGGCCGGTGACGTCCTGGTGATCATCTCCCTCTCCGGTCGGAACGCGCTGCCGGTGGAGATGGCGATGAACGCGCGGGCGCTGGGCCTGACCGTCATCGGCGTCACCTCCGTCGCCTACGCGACCGAGACCCGCTCCCGGCACACCTCGGGCACCTTCCTCAAGGACCACTGCGACATCGTCCTCGACTCCAAGATCGCGGTCGGCGACGCCGAACTCACCCACGACGGCATCGAGGCGCCGTTCGCCCCGGCCTCCACGGTCGTCACCAGCGCCCTGATGCAGGCGACGATGGCCGCGGCGGCCGAACAGCTCGCGGAACGCGGCATCGAACCGCCCCTGCTGCGCTCGGGCAACGTGGACGGGGGTCACGAGTGGAACGGGCGCGTGATGACGGAGTACCGCGACCGGATCTTCTTCCGCCACTGAGCCCTCCCGGGCTGACTTCGGCCCACCGGACCGGGGGCCGACGCGGGCCGAGCCGGGTCCGGGGCCGCCCGTCAGGCGCCCGGCATGGCGAGGGCGCCCGCGGCCACCGCCGCCAGGCTTTCCGCGTAGACCGCGTCCTGCGGGGTGAACGCGGGGCGGCTCGTGGTGCGGAGGAGGGTGAGGAGGCCGACCGTCCGGCCGCGGGCGCGGAGGACCGTGCAGAGGGCGTGGATGCTGCCGGCCGGCCACTGGCGGCGCCGCGCCCAGTCGTCGGCCGCGTCCGGGTCGGGGGCGCTCGCGCGGACCGGGCCGAGGCGGTCGAGGGACTGGTGGGCCGGGTGGCCCTTGGCGTACCGGACGGGCAGACCGCCGCCCGCGGTGCCCGGGGACGGCCCCGGGGCGCGCCCCGGGGAGACGGCCGCCCGGACCAGCCGGCGCCCCTCGTCCTCGACCAGGTCGACCAGGGCGTGGTCCGCGAAGCCCGCCAGCGCGAAGTCCGCGCAGACCCGGGCCGCCTCCAGCGCGTCCGCGCACTCCGCCACCGCCCGGCCGGCCCGGTGCAACTGGCCCGCCCGGAACCGCAGCCGGTCGGCCTCCTGCTCGGCGAGCCGGGCGTCCGTGACGTCGTGGAACAGCCAGCCGACACCCAGCGGGACCGGCTGCTCGGCCAGCGGGGACGCCAGCCGCAGGAACCCGCTCCGCCAGCAGCGGCGGCGCTCGCCGTCGGGCCCGGCCACCGTGACCCACAGGTCCGCGAGACCGCGCGGCGGGCCCTCCGCCAGCACATGGTGCAGGGCGCCCTCCAGCTCCTCCACGCCCTGGACGACGACCTCCCCGAGCGGCCGCCCCAGCACCCCGGAGCGCCCCGCGCCCAGCACCCGCAGGGCCTCGGCGTTGACCACGGCGGGCCGCAGGTCCACGTCGACCAGGACCACGCCCCAGGCCGCGTCGTCGAAGAGGGCCTCGCTCAGGGCGATGGAGCGCTCCAGGTCGATCTGGGCGTGCACCTCGGTGAAGGCGCAGTACACCCCGGCGGGCTCGCCGTCCGCGCCGGTGACCCGCGCGGACTGGGTGCGCACCAGGACCCGGCCGCCGTCCTTGCGCAGCAGCGCGAACTCGTGCACCTCGCGGCCCGGTGAGTCCATCGACGCCATCAGCCGCCCCTGCACCTCGTCCGCGTCGGCCTCGCGCACGGCCCACCCGGCGAGCCCCCGCCGCCCCACGGCCTCCGCCGCGGTCCAGCCGAGGACCCGCTCGGCCTCCCGGTTCCAGTGCGTGACGGTGCCCTGCGCGTCGAACGCGCAGAGCGCCGCGTCCATCCCGTCGAGCAGCGCGGCGAGCAGGTCCGCGCCGTGCGGCGCGCTCTCCGCCGCCCCGGCAGGCCCCGATCCGGCCCCCGGCGCGGGCGCGCCGGAGCCGGGTTCCCCCGACCCGATGTCGTCGGTGATCTCACTCCTGGAAGCACTCATCCCGGCACCCCCTGCAGGACGCGTCCATGGTCCGATCCCCTCGTGTTCATTCAACGTCAACGTGACCCGGAACACATAGGGTTCCCGCAAACTTCGGCCGGTCCCCGACGCCTCCGCGCCTACGATGACCGGCCATGCCGAACGAGACGGCCCCGCAGGACACCGCCCCTGCCGCGCAGCACACCGCCCGCCACGACCCGGTCCTGTGCGGCCTCGCCCGCAACCCCGCGCTCCCGCCCGCGCTGCTGCGCCGGCTGCTGCGTCACCGCACGGCCCGCGGCCGGGCCGCGCACGAGCGGACGGACCTGACCGCGGAGACCGCCGAGGCGGTCCTCGCGTCCGGCGACGACTGGGCCGCCTACTGCCTCGCCGCCAACCGGCACGCCCCCGCCGAAGCCCGGTCCCGGCTGGTGCGCGGCGCGGACGCCCTGGTGCGCACGGTCCTCGCCGGCCGGCCCGAGGACCTGACGGCCCAGGAGGTCGCCCTGCTGGCGGAGGACCCGTCCGCCGAGGTCCGCAAGGCCCTCGCGGCGGCGGACGGCACCCCCGGCCCCCTCCGCGCCCGGTTCGCGACCGACCCCGACCCGGCCGTCCGGGCGGAGCTGGCCCGGTGGTGGACGGGCGCGCCCGAGGAGGTGCGGCGGCTGCTGCTGACGGACGGGGCGGCCGAGGTCCGGGCGGCGGCCTGCGCCGTGTACGTCCCCCGGCCGCCCCGCCCGGTGCCGCCCGGTGCCGCCCGCCGACCTGCACGAGACGCTGCTCGCGGACCCGGTGACCCGGGCCGGTGCGGTGGCCCGTCTGTGCCTGGACGAGGCCCTGGCCGAACGCCTGGCGGCCGACCCGGACGAGGAGGTGCGCGCGGCCCTGGCGGAGCACCCCGCGCTGCCCGCCGCCGTACGGGACGCGCTGGCCGCCGACCCGGCCCCGGACGTGCGGGTGAAGGTGTTCCTGCGCGAGGACACCCCGGAGGCCCTGCGCGCGACCGTCCACACCGGACTGACGGCGGGCGCGGAGGCAGGCGCGGGAGGGGCGTTCTCGGTCACGGAGGAGGGCCTGTCCTGCGAGATCGCCCTCGCCGGACTGCGCTTCACCCTGGTGCCCTGGGTCCGGGCGGACCCCGTCCCGTACGTGGCCTCGCCGTATGTCTGCTTCCGCCGCTCGGCGGCGGCCGCCCGGGACCTCCCGGCCGGGGCGCGCGAGAGGCTGCTGGACGATCCGGACGCCCTCGTACGGCACACGGCGGCCGCCGCCGCGCCCGTGCTGTCGCCCGAGGCCGCCGAGCGGGCGGAGCGCCGGCACCGGCGCGGCGGCAAGCTGCGCGGCGGGCCCGCCGACCACGCCGACTTCCCGCCCGCGACCCTGCGGCGGTTCGCCGGGGACCCGGACGCCCGGATACGCGTGCTGGCCCTGCGCGACCCGGAGCTGCCCGCCGCCCTCGTCGCCCGGCTGGCGGCGGACGACGAGACGCCGATCCGCCGGGCGGCGGCCGGCCACCCGGCCCTGCCCCTCGCCGCGCTGCTCGCGCTCGTCACGGACGAGGAGGAGGACCCGGAGGTCCGGGAGGAAGCGGCCGCCTCACCGGTGCTGCCGGTCTCCGACATGGCCGACCTGCTCACCCGAGCACGCCTGTGACCTGCGGTTTCGACCATCGCTTCGAACGGTCCGGGAAATCGGCGGTAAATCGCTTGAACCACGCCCCGGGGTGTTCCTAGGGTGTGGGCACACGCGAAAGGAGGTGATCCGAAAACATGATTTCTTTTCGGACTCGTGAGGTGACTGCGGGCTAACGGCCTGCCGTCGCACTCTGTGCACCTCGGCAGGTCGTCTGCCGAAAACCCAGCAGTCACCCGACCCGTGGGCCGCCGGTAAGTCCGGCCGGCTCCCTCCGATCCGGACGGAGGGACCAAAGGCCCACGGGTCGTCTGCGTTCCCGGGCCCCGACCGGGACCGGGGCGGGCCCGGATTCAACCGGGCGGCGCGCTACGGCGCCAGCCGCTCCACCCGCCAGCCGCCCGCTCCCTCAGCGCCCTCCCCGCCCTCTGCCCCGCGCACGAAGCGCAGCCGGTCGTGGAGCCGGTTCTCGTGGCCCTGCCAGAACTCGACCCGCTCCGGGACGACGCGGATGCCGCCCCAGTGCTCCGGCACCGGCAGGGACTCCCCCGCCGGATGGCGCTCCGCCAGCTCCTCGTAGCGGTCCAGCAGCTCCGCGCGGGAGCCGATCACGGCGGACTGGTCGCTCGCCCACGCGCCGAGCTGCGAGCCGTGCGGGCGGGTGCGGAAGTACGCGGCCGTCTCCTCGCGCCCGATCAGGGACGCCCGCCCGTCGACGATGATCTGGCGGGCGATCGGGTGCCAGGGGAAGAGCAGCGAGACATACGGGTTGGCCGTCAGCTCCCGGCCCTTGCGGGAGGTGTAGTTGGTGAAGAAGACGAAGCCGTCCGCGTCGTACTTCTTCAGCAGCACGGTCCGCGAGGACGGGCGGCCGTCCGGTGTCGCGGTGGAGACCACCATCGCGTTCGGCTCGGGCAGCGCGGCGGCGGCCGCCTCGGCGAACCAGCGGCCGAACTGCTCCATCGGGCCGGCCGCGAGGGCCGTCTCGTCCAGCGGGGTCGACCGGTACTGCTCGCGCATCACGGCCGGGTCGGGGATCACCAGCCCGGTCGCGTCCGGGTCGGGCGCCGGGAGGCCGGTGACGGTCACCGCGGGCGCGGGCGGCGCGGGACGGGCGGGGCTCCGGTCGGCGGCGTCCGGGGCGCGGTCACCGGACGGGGTGCGGTCACCGTGCGGGGCGGGTTCACCGTGCGGGGCGCGTCCGGCGGCGGGATCACGGTCGGCGTGGTCGGTCACGGGGACATCCTGCCGCAGCGGCCCCGCCCGCCGGGAGCCCGGCCCGGGACCGCACCCGGGGCCCCGGAACGGTAGAGCAGTCTGCCCGGCACAGAGTGCCACCAACCCTCCCGCGGCAGTTGCCGGAGTGTGCCGGATGTCACGCTTCCCGGCATAGTCGGGACCGGCCAAAATCTGAAGTGGGCCGCTGTGCCCTCCGTACAGCCCCGGTTCCGGCGGCAGGGTGACGATCGCCGGAACGGGGAATCACCGGGGTGCCGGTTGTTCCGCTCGCGGGTGTTCCGCCCGCGCCTGCCGACCATCGTGAGGAGCCGCCTGATGTCCGACTTCGTACCTGGGCTCGAAGGAGTCGTCGCGTTCGAGACGGAGATCGCCGAACCGGACAAGGAGGGCGGCTCCCTCCGGTACCGGGGCGTCGACATCGAGGATCTGGTCGGTCACGTCTCCTTCGGCAATGTGTGGGGGCTGCTGGTGGACGGGGCGTTCAACCCCGGTCTGCCGCCCGCCGAGCCGTTCCCGATCCCGGTGCACTCCGGTGACATCCGGGTCGATGTGCAGTCCGCGCTGGCCATGCTGGCGCCCGTGTGGGGCCTGCGGCCGCTGCTGGACATCGACGAGGCGCAGGCCCGTGACGACTTGGCGCGCGCCGCCGTGATGGCCCTCTCCTATGTGGCACAGAGTGCCCGCGGGCAGGGGCTTCCGATGGTGCCGCAGAGCGAGATCGACAAGGCGCAGTCCGTCGTCGAGCGCTTCATGATCCGCTGGCGCGGCGAGCCGGACCCCCGGCACGTCAAGGCCGTGGACGCGTACTGGACCTCGGCGGCCGAGCACGGCATGAACGCCTCCACCTTCACGGCCCGGGTGATCGCCTCCACCGGCGCCGATGTCGCCGCCGCGCTCTCCGGCGCGGTGGGCGCGATGTCCGGCCCGCTGCACGGCGGCGCCCCCTCGCGCGTCCTCGGCATGATCGAGGAGATCGAGCGGACCGGGGACGCGACCGCGTACGTCAAGCAGGCCCTCGACAAGGGCGAGCGCCTGATGGGCTTCGGGCACCGGGTCTACCGGGCCGAGGACCCGCGCGCCCGGGTGCTGCGCCGCACCGCCCGGGAGCTGGCCGCGCCGCGCTTCGAGGTGGCGGAGGCCTTGGAGAAGGCGGCCCTGGAGGAGCTGCACAACCGCCGTCCGGACCGGGTCCTGGCGACGAACGTGGAGTTCTGGGCGGCGATCGTGCTGGACTTCGCGGAGGTCCCGGCGCACATGTTCACCTCGATGTTCACCTGCGCCCGCACCGCGGGCTGGTCGGCGCACATCCTGGAGCAGAAGCGCACGGGCCGGCTGGTCCGCCCGTCCGCCCGCTATGTGGGCCCGGGCGCCCGTGACCCCCGGGACATCACGGGCTACGAGGACATCGCGGCCGCCGGGGCCTGAGCCACTGCGGGGGCCGGGGCCTCGCGCAGGGCCAGGTCCGCGTGGTGGCGCGCGGCCACCAGGGGGTGGGCGCGCAGCTTCCCCTTCAGCTCGTTCCGGCCGTACTCGGCGAACAGCGGGTTCGCCGGGTCGGCCGTGACCCCGGGCGCGAGGGAGGCGTGCGGGAAGTCCAGCGGCTCGATCCGGGCGTCCAGGCGCGGGTTGTAGAAGAACGGCACGGAGAACCGCTCGCGCGCCCCGGGCGGGGAGACCACCCGGTGGTTGGTGGCCTTCAGATAGCCGTCGGTGGCGACCTCAAGGAGTTCGCCGAGGTTGACCACGAAGGCGCCCGGCAACGGCGGGACGTCGTGGAAGCGGCCGTCCTCCCGTTCCACCTGGAGCCCGCCGACGGTGTCCTGGCGGAGCAGGGTCAGGAAGCCGTAGTCCTTGTGCGCGCCGACGCCCTGGCCGCTGCCGTCGGCGGAGCTGCCGGGGTAGCGCACCAGCTTCAGATGCGGGTGGGCGCCCTCGCCGAAGGCGGCGTCGTAGAAGCCGGGGTCCGCGCCGATGGAGGCGAGGAGTTCGCGCAGCAGCCGTCCGGCGACCGAGGAGAGCCGGTCGATCCAGGCGAGGGCGGCGGTGCGCAGCTCGGGCAGGGCGGCGGGCCACTGGTTGGGGCCCAGGAGCCACCAGTACCCGGGCTCGCCCGGCCCGGGGACGCGGGCCGGGCGCTCGGCGCCGATGTCGAGCTGGTCGCGCCAGTCCTGGCTGCCGCCGGTGCGTTCGTCGCCGACGCGGGTGTAGCCGCGGAAGTGGGGCGAGTGGACGTTGTCGAGGGCGAGCCGGTCGGCCCCGGGCAGGGCGAAGAAGGCGCGCATCGCCCGGTCCAGGGCGGCGGTCTCGGCCTCGGTGACGCCGTGGCCGACGAGCTGGAAGAAGCCGACGTCGTGGGCGGCGGCGTGGAGCTGCGCCCGCAGCAGGTCCCGCTCGCGTCCGCCGCGGTCGGCGGCCGAGAGGTCGATCACGGGCAGCTGCCGGTGGTCCGGGTGCGACACGGGGTAGGACGCGGCGGAACGGGCGGGCGTCTCGGGGTACGACGGGGTGCTGTGCGACATGGTGGGCATCCGCTGGGTGTACAGGGCCCCGGGGCCGCCTGTGGGTGGGGCGGGGCCGGGGGTCGCCGGGACGGCGGGGACCGCCCGGAGAGCGGGCGGAGGAGAAGGGACCGCGGAGGGTCAGGCCGAACGGCGACAGCCCATGCTCGTGACGCGGACGAAGTCCACGTGGCGACGGCGTACGAGCAGAACCATGTGCACAGGATACTGCGCACGCCCCGTTTCCCAGGTGAAACGGGTCACACACCCTGGAATCACAGGACGGGCGCGCCCCGGCGGCCCCGGCGGGCGGGGTCAGCCCAGCCCGTGTTCCACCAGGGCCGCCCACTGGGCGACCACCCGGCGCCGGCGGGCCGCGTCGTCGGTGAGGACGTTGGCGAGGCCGAGGCCGCGCGCCATGTCGAGGAGGCCCTGCACGGTCTCCCGGACCCCCGGCGCCGACTCGTCCGCGCCGAGCAGCCCGACCGCGATGCGATGGGTCTCCCGGCCCACCCGTGCCTCCAGCTCGGTCACCCGGGGCCGGAGCTGCTCCTCGTTGGAGGCGGCCACCCACAGCTGGAGGGCGGCCCGGAACAGCGGGCCGGTGTAGAGGTCGACGAGGGCGGCGACCACCTCGGGACGGCTGCGGGGCGCGAGTTCCCGCAGGGCCTGGCTCCGTTCCTCGGCGACGTACTCCACGGCGGCGGTGAACAGGTCCTCGCGGGTCGGGAAGTGGTGCTGGGCCGCGCCCCGGGAGACGCCCGCCCGTTCGGCGACCACCGAGACCGTGGAGCCCGCCCAGCCGACCTCGGCCAGACAGGCCACGGCCGCCTCCAGCAGCCGCTGCCGGGTCGCGCGGCTGCGGTCCTGCTTGGGGCCGGTGGCGCCCGGCGCGCCTCCCGGGCCGGACGAGGGGGCCGGGGAGGAGGTCACAGCACCCATGCGGGATCCCGTCGTTCGAGGAAGGCCGTCATCCCTTCGCGGGCCTCCGCCGAGGCGAACAGCTTCGCCGACCGCTGCACCAGGTCCTCGGCGTCCCGTTCGAAGGTTTCCAGCACCCTAGCCGCGACCAGCCGCTTCGATGCCGCCAGCCCCTGCGGGGAGCCCTTGCGCAGCCCGTCGAGGACCGGCGCGAGGGCCGCGTCCACGTCCTCGGCGGCGAGGGTGAGCAGCCCGCAGCGCGCCGCCTCGGCCGCGTCGAAGCGCTCCCCGGTGAGGTAGTAGCGCTCGGCGGCCCGGGGGTCCATCCGGGGCAGCAGGGGCAGCGAGATGACCGCCGGGGCGACGCCGATCCGCACCTCGGTGAAGGCGAAGTCGGAGGCGCTGGTCGCCGCCGCGACGTCGCACGCGCCCACCAGCCCCAGCCCCCCGGCCCGTACGTGCCCGGCGACCCGGGCGACCACCGGCTTCGGCAGGGTGACGATCTGCCGCAGCAGGGCGACGAAGGCGTACGGGCTGGGCGGCGCCTTGAGGTCCGCGCCCGCGCTGAACGTCCCCCCGGTGTGTGTGAGGACGACCGCCCGCACCGAGGGGTCCCCGGCGCACTCGGTCAGCGCCCCGGCGAGGTCGCCCACCAGGGCGGCGGAGAGCGCGTTGCGGTTGGCCGGGTTGTCGAGCACGAGGGTGGCGACACCCCGGTCGGTGGTGGCGCGGACGGTCATCTGCGGTTCCTCCTCCTTGTCGGCCTGCGGTGGCCGGGACGCGTCCTACTCCTTGGCGGCCTGTGGCGGCACGGCCGCGCGCTCGCTCGCGCGCAGCTCCCGCCGGAGGATCTTCCCCGAGGCGGCCCGGGGGATGCCCGCGGTGAACTCGACCCGGCGGACCTTCTTGTAGGGGGCGACCCGCTCGGCGACGTACGCGGTGACGGACTCGGCGGTCAGGCCCTCGGCCCCGGGCTGCTTGACCACATACGCCTTGGGGACCTCGTTGCCGTCGTCGTCCGTGACCCCGATGACGGCCGCGTCGGCGATCGCGTCATGGGTGAGCAGCAGGGCCTCCAGTTCGGCCGGGGCGACCTGGTAACCCTTGTACTTGATCAGCTCCTTGACCCGGTCGACGACGAAGAGCCAGCCGTCCGCGTCCACCCGGCCGATGTCGCCGGTGTGCACCCAGCCGTCCGCGTCGATCATCGCGGCGGTGGCGTCGGGGCGGCCGAGGTAGCCCTTCATCACCTGCGGCCCGCGAATGGCGATCTCGCCCTCCTCGCCCTCGGGAACGTCCTCCCCGGAGCCGTCGAGCGCGAGGATGCGCATCTCGGTGCCGGGCAGCAACTGGCCGACCGCGCCGGGCGGCGGGTTCTCGGCGGAGAGCGGCACCACATGGGTGCCGGGCGAGAGTTCGGTCATCCCGTACGCCTGCCGGACCGGCGGCAGGCCGAGCCGCCGGGAGCACGCCTCGCCGAGCCGGGCGTCCAGCGGGGCGGCGGCGGAGACGATGTACTCCAGCGAGGAGAGGTCGTAGCCGTCGACCGCCGGGTGCTTGGCGAGGGCGAGCACGATCGGCGGGGCGACGTACAGGCCGTTGATGCGGTGCTCCTGGATCGCGCCGAGGAAGGTGTCCAGGTCGAAGCGGGGCAGCACCACGACGGTGGCGCCCTGCCGCAGCGGCGCGTTCATCAGCGCCGTGAGGCCGTAGATGTGGAAGAACGGCAGCACGGCGAGAATCCGGTCGCCGGGGCCCATCGGGATGAAGGGCTCCAACTGGCCCAGGTTGGTGGCGATGGAGCGGTGGGTGAGCATCACGCCCTTGGGCACACCGGTGGTCCCGGAGGAGTACGGCAGGGCCGCCACGTCCTCGGTCGGGTCGATCGCCACCTCCGCGTCGGGCGCGGTGGAGGTGAACATGTCCGTGACGCTGACATGCCCCTCCGCCCGGTCGCAGACGAAGATCTCCTCGATGCCGCCCACCAGTTCGGCGGCGCGGCGCGCGGTCTCCAGCAGCGGGGAGACGGTCACGATCCAGCGGGCGGAGGAGTCCCGGAGCTGCTTGGCGAACTCGTCCGGGGTGGCCAGCGGGTGCACGGTGGTGACCGAGGCGCCGGCCCGGGTGGCGCCGTAGAAGACGGGCGGATAGGCGACGGTGTTGGGGCTGTGCAGGGCCAGCACATCGCCCTTGCGCAGCCCGGCGGCGACCAGGGCGGCGGCGATCCGGCGGTGGAACAGGTCGAGCTGGCGGTAGGTGACGGTGGTGCCGGCCACGCCGTCGATCAGGGCGACCGTGTCGCCGTGGTCGGCGGCGCGGCCCAGCACGGCCTCGTGGATGGGTTCGACGACGGCCGGGACGTCGGCGTATGCGCTGCGGAACACCATGACAGCCCTCCCTGCGGTGGTGGACTGCCCGCGGTCGCGGGCGGCCGGGGAGGCGCCGCGCCCCGGGCGGGCCGGGAGCGGCGCCTGTGGTAGACCATGCCGTCTGTCAGTAGGACTTGGGGAGACCCAGGGACTGGTGGGACACGTAGTTCAGGATCATTTCCCGGCTGACGGGCGCGATCCGGGCCACCCGGGAGGCGGTCACCAGCCGGGCGAGGCCGTACTCGCGGGTGAGGCCGTTGCCGCCGAGGGTGTGCACGGCCTGGTCGACGGCCCGGACGCATGCCTCCCCGGCCGCGTACTTGGCCATGTTGGCGGCCTCCCCGGCGCCGAGGTCGTCGCCCGCGTCGTAGAGGGCAGCGGCCTTCTGCATCATCAGGCGGGCGAGTTCGAGTTCGATGTGGGCCTGGGCGAGCGGGTGGGCGATGGCCTGGTGCGCGCCGATCGGGTCCTTCCACACCTGCCGGGTCTTCGCGTACTCGACGGCCTTGGCCAGGGCGTGGCGGCCCATGCCGATCGCGAAGGCGGCCGTCATGATGCGTTCCGGGTTGAGCCCGGCGAACAGCTGGAGCAGGCCCGCGTCCTCGTCCCCGACCAGTGCCCCGGCGGGCAGCCGCACCTCGTCGAGGACCAGCTCGAACTGGCGCTCCTGGGCCTGGAGTTCCATGTCGATCGGGGTCCGGCCGAAGCCCTCGGCGTCGCGCGGGACGATGAACAGACAGGGCTTGAGCTTCCCGGTGCGGGCGTCCTCGGTGCGGCCGACGATCAGGGTGGCGTCGGCGATGTCCACACCGGAGACGAAGACCTTGCGGCCGGTGAGCACCCAGCCGTCGCCGTCCCGGCGGGCGGTGGTGGTGATCCGGTGGGAGTTGGAGCCCGCGTCGGGCTCGGTGATGCCGAAGGCCATGGTCAGGCTGCCGTCGGCGAGGCCGGGCAGCCAGGTGGTCTTCTGCTCGTCGGTGCCGAAGCGGGCGATCACGGTGGCGCAGATCGCGGGCGAGACGATCATCATCAGCAGCGGGCAGCCGGCCGCGCCGGACTCCTCCAGGACGAGGGAGAGTTCGCTGATGCCGCCGCCCCCGCCGCCGTACTCCTCGGGCAGGTTCACCCCGAGGTAGCCGAGCTTCCCGGCCTCCTCCCAGAGGGTGGCCCGGTCGTAGCCGGGGCCGTGGCGGCGGGCGAGGGCGGCGACGGCGGCGCGCAGGTCCTTGCGCTCCTGGCTCTCGACGGCGCTCATGGCCGGGCCGGCGGGGGCGGTCGCGGGGCCGGCGGGAGTGGCGGGGGCGTGGGTGCTGGTGCTCGTGGCGGGGCTCATGGTGCGGGTGCCTCCTGTGCTTCGTGGGAGTCGTGCACGACGGCGAGCAGGGCGCCGACCTCGACCTGGCGGCCGGGGGCGGCGTGCAGGGCGGTGAGGGTGCCCGAGGCCGGGGAGACGATCCGGTGCTCCATCTTCATGGCCTCCAGCCAGATCAGCGGCTGGCCCTCGGTGACGGCCGCGCCCGTCTCGACGCCCTCGCCGAGGCGGACCACCGTCCCGGGCATGGGCGCGAGCAGCGAGCCGGGGACGGCCCGGTCGGCGGGATCGGTGAAACGGGGGCGACGGGTCAGGGTGTGGTGCCCGAGGGGGCTCTCGACATGGACCGGGCCGTCCTCGCCGCCGTACGCGCGGACCGTGAAGTCCCGGGCCACGCCGTCGACTTCGAGGACCACCCGGCCCGGGGCGGCGGACAGCACGCGCAGGCCGGGGGCGTCCTCGACGGTGAAACCACCGTCGCGGGCGGGCCGGTAGCGCACCTCGTGCTCGCCGTAGACCGCGGTCTGCGGCTGGGAGGGGAGGTTGCGCCAGGCGCCGCCGAAGCGGCCGGTCCGGCCGGCGGCCCCGGCGAGGGCGGCGGCGACAGCCGCGTACGCCTCACCCGCCACGGGGGTGGTCAGCGCGGCGAGATGCCGGTGGTAGAAGCCGGTGCCGAGGCGGGCCCCGGCGAAGTCCGGGTGCCGCAGGGAGCGCACCAGCAGGTCCCGGTTGGTGGCCGGGCCGTGCAGCCGGGCCCGTTCCAGGGCGCGGGCGAGGAGCCGGACGGCCGCCGCGCGGGTGGGGGCGTACGCGACAACCTTGGCGAGCATCGCGTCGTAGTGCACTCCGACGGTGTCCCCGGCCGCGTACCCCGCGTCGACCCGGATGCCGGAAGCCGTGCGGTCCCGCCAGGGCCCGCCCGGGACGTCGAAGGCGTGCAGCACACCGGTCTGGGGCGCCCATCCGGCCGCCGGGTCCTCCGCGTAGAGCCGGGCCTCCACCGCGTGGCCGTGCGGGGCGGGCGGCTCGGGCGGCAGGGCCTCCCCCTCCGCGACCGCGAACTGGAGGGCGACCAGGTCCACCCCGAACACGGCCTCGGTGACGGGGTGTTCGACCTGGAGGCGGGTGTTCATCTCCAGGAAGTGGGCCCGCCCGTCCGGCCCGACCAGGAACTCGACCGTCCCCGCGCCCCGGTACTCCACCGCGCGCGCGGCGGCGACCGCCGACTCGTGCAGATGCGCGGCGAGTTCGGACGGCAGACCGGGCGCGGGGCACTCCTCGATCACCTTCTGGTGGCGGCGCTGGAGGGAGCAGTCCCGGGTGCCCAGCGCCCACACCGTGCCGTGCGCGTCGGCGAGGATCTGCACCTCCACATGGCGGCCGTCCTCCACATACGGCTCGGTGAACACCTCCCCGTCGCCGAACGCGCCGGCCGCCTCGGCGCTCGCGGCGGCCAGCGCGCCGGGCAGTTCGGCCAGGGTGCGCACCACCCGCATCCCGCGCCCGCCGCCACCCGCCGCGGCCTTCACCAGGACCGGCAGATCGGCCTCGGTGACGGCGGCCGGGTCCCTGAGCGGGGTGACGCCCATCAGTTCCTTGGCCCGGGTCTTGGACGCCATGGCCTCGATCGCGGCGGGCGGCGGCCCGATCCACACCAGCCCGGCGTCCGCGACGGCCCGGGCGAACTCCGCGTTCTCGGAGAGGAATCCATACCCGGGGTGGACGGCGTCGGCCCCGGCGGCGAGGGCCGCCTTCACGATCAGGTCGCCGCGCAGATAGGTCTCGGCGGGGGTGGCGCCGGGCAGCCGGACCGCCGCGTCCGCCTCCCGGACGTGCAGCGCGCCGGCGTCCGGGTCGGAGTGCACGGCGACGGTCGCGATGCCCAGCTCCCGGCAGGTGCGGAAGACCCGGCAGGCGATCTCGCCCCGGTTGGCGACCAGGACGGTGGAGATCGGCGCGACGGACGGTGCGGGGGCCTGCGTGGTGGACGGCGTGGCGCTGGGCGTGGAGTTGGGTGCGGTGGTCATGAGGGGCCTCACATCCGGAAGACGCCGAAGCCGCCGCGGGCGCCCTCGACCGGTGCGGTGTGGATCGCGGACAGGCAGAGCCCGAGGACGGTCCGGGTGTCCCGGGGGTCGATGACCCCGTCGTCGTACAGCCGCCCGGAGAGGAAGGCGGGCAGGGACTCGGACTCGATCTGGGCCTCCACCATGGCGCGCAGCCCGGCGTCCGCCTCGTCGTCGTAGGGCTGCCCCTTGGCGGCGGCCGAGGCGCGGGCGACGATCGACAGGACGCCCGCGAGCTGCTGCGGGCCCATCACGGCGGACTTGGCGCTGGGCCAGGCGAACAGGAAGCGCGGGTCGTAGGCCCGGCCGCACATGCCGTAGTGCCCGGCGCCGTAGGAGGCGCCCATCAGGACGGAGAGATGCGGCACGGTCGAGTTGGAGACCGCGTTGATCATCATGGCGCCGTGCTTGATGATGCCGCCCTGCTCGTACTCCCTGCCGACCATGTAGCCGGTGGTGTTGTGCAGGAAGAGCAGGGGGATGTCCCGCTGGTTGGCGAGCTGGATGAACTGGGCCGCCTTCTGCGACTCGGCGGAGAACAGCACTCCCTGCGCGTTCGCCAGCACCCCCACCGGGTAGCCGTGCAGCCGCGCCCAGCCGGTGACCAGGCTCGTCCCGTACAGCGGCTTGAACTCGTCGAAGTCCGAGCCGTCCACCAGCCGGGCGATCACCTCGCGCGGGTCGAACGGCGTCTTCAGGTCCTCCGGGACGATCCCGAGCAGTTCCTCGGCCGGGTACTTCGGGGGCTCGGCGAGCGGCGGATCGGCGTGCGCCTTGCGGTGGTTGAGCCGGGCGACGATCCGGCGGGCCTGGCGCAGGGCGTCCGGCTCGTCGACGGCGAAGTGGTCGGCGAGCCCGGAGACGCGGGCGTGCATCTCGGCGCCGCCCAGGGACTCGTCGTCGCTCTCCTCGCCGGTGGCCATCTTCACCAGCGGCGGCCCGCCGAGGAACACCTTGGAGCGCTCCGCGATCATCACGGTGTGGTCGGACATGCCGGGGACGTACGCCCCGCCGGCCGTGGAGTTGCCGAACACCACGGCGACGGTGGGGATTCCGGCGGCGGAGAGCCGGGTGAGATCGCGGAAGAGGGCCCCGCCCGGGATGAAGATCTCCTTCTGGGAGGGCAGGTCCGCGCCGCCGGACTCCACGAGGGAGATCACCGGGAGGCGGTTGGCGAAGGCGATCTCGTTGGCGCGCAGCGCCTTCTTCAGGGTCCAGGGGTTGGACGCGCCGCCGCGCACGGTCGGGTCGTTGGCGGTGATCAGGCACTCGACGCCCTCGACCGTGCCGATCCCGGTGACCAGGGACGCGCCCACGGGGTAGTCGCTGCCCCAGCCGGCCAGCGGGGACAGCTCCAGGAAGGGGCTGTCGGGGTCGATCAGCAGCTCGATCCGCTCCCGGGCGAGGAGCTTGCCCCGGCCGTGGTGCCGGGCGGTGTACTTCTCGCCGCCCCCGGCCAGCGCCTTGGCGTGCTCGGCGTCCAGGGCGGTCAGCTTCTCCAGCATCGCGGCCCGGTGGGCGGCGTGTTCGGGGCTCGCCGGGTCGACGGCGGACGCGAGGACGGTCACGGGGTCACCTCCGGTGCGGGGTGGGGGTTGGCCGGGGCGGGGGCGGGGTCGGCCGGTGGACGGCCGGGGTCGGGCCCGGCGGGAACGGGGTCGGAGCCCGGTCCGGGGTCGGAGTCGCCCGGTCCGGGTCCGGCGGGAACGGGGTCTGCCGGGCCGGGCCGGGCGCGTTCGGCCGAGCGGCCCGGTCCGGAACCGGGGTCGGGACCCGGCTGGACGCGTTCGCGGGACGGCGTCACAGCAGCGCCTCCGGGACGTCCACGCGGCGCGCCCGCAGCCACTCCCCCAGCGCCTTCCCCTGCGGGTCGAACCGGGCCTGCGCGGCGACCCCCTCGCCGAGAATCCCGGTGACCGTGAAGTTCAGCGCCCGCAGATTCGGCAGCACATGCCGCACGACCGGCAGCCCCGCCGTCTCCGGCAGCAGCTCCCGCAGCCGCTCCGCGGTCAGTTCGTGCGCGAGCCAGCGCCAGGCGTCCTCGCCCCGCGCCCAGACGCCGATGTTCGCGTCCCCGCCCTTGTCACCGCTGCGCGCGCCCATGACCCGGCCGAGCACGGTCCGCCGGACCGGGAGGCCGGGCGGCAGCGGCTCGGGCAGCGCGGGCGCCGGCACCTCGCCGAGCGCCCGGGTCCGGGCGGCGGGCGGGACGGGCACCCGGGTGCCGTCCGGCAGGACGGCGGTGTGCGGGACCCCGGCCGCGTCGGTGTACTCGGCCTCGAACACCCCGTAGGGCGCGCCCTTTCCGGGCGGGGCCGTGACATGGAAGCCGGGGTAGCTGGCGAGGGCCGCCTCGATCGCGGCGCCGCTCACCGCGCGGCCGACCTTCTCCGGGTCCGGGTCGCGCACCACGAGCCGCAGATAGGCGCTGGCGCGTTCCTCGGTGTCGGCGTCGGCGTGCTCGGTGCGGGCCAGCTCCCAGCGGGTCTCGGCGGGCGGCTGCTTGCCGAGGGCCTCGGTGAGCTGTTCGCGCACCAGCCGGGCCTTGGCCTCGATGTCGAGCCCAGTCAGCACGAACACGACCTCGTTGCGCCAGCCGCCGAGCCGGTTGAGGCCGACCTTGAGCGCGGGCGGCGGGGCCTCGCCGCGCACCCCGGAGACCAGGACGCGGTCCGGGCCGTCCGCCGCCAGGGTGACCGTGTCCAGGCGAGCGGTCACGTCCGGGCCCGCGTACCGGGCCCCGCCCGTCTCGTACAGCAGCTGCGCGGTGACGGTGCCGACGTCCACGAAGCCGCCGGTGCCCGGGTGCTTGGTGATCACGCTGGAGCCGTCGCGGCGGATCTCGGCGACGGGGAAGCCGGGGCGGCGCAGGTCCCGGCCGGACTCGGCGAAGAAGGCGTAGTTGCCGCCGGTGGCCTGGGTGCCGCATTCGAGGACGTGTCCGGCGACGACCGCGCCGGCCAGTTCGTCGTACGCCTCGGGGCCCCAGCCGAACCACCAGGCGGCGGGGCCGGTGACCAGGGCCGCGTCGGTGACCCGGCCGGTGACGACGACCTCCGCGCCGGCCGCCAGACAGGCGGTGATCCCGGCGCTGCCGAGGTAGGCGTTGGCAGTGAGGGCGCCGGGGTGGCGTTCGGTGAGGTCGTCGCCCTCGACATGCGCGACGGCGGTGGGCACGCCGATCCGCTCGGCCAGCTCCCTGATCGCGGCGGCGAGCCCGGCGGGGTTGAGGCCGCCCGCGTTGGTGACGATCCGGACGCCGCGTTCGCGGGCGAGTCCGAGGGTGTCCTCCAGCTGGCGCAGGAAGGTTCTGGCGTAGCCGAGGCGGGGGTCCTTCAGCCGGTCCCGGCCGAGGATGAGCATGGTCAGCTCGGCGAGGTAGTCGCCGGTGAGGACGTCGAGGGGGCCGCCGGTGAGCATCTCGCGCACGGCGTCGAACCGGTCGCCGTAGAAGCCGGAGGCGTTGCCGACGCGGAGGGGGCGGGGGCTGGGGGCGTGTGCGTTCATCGGCGTTCCTCCCCGGCGGGGCCGCCCGGTGGGCGGTCTCCCGGCTCGCGCCCCTTGCCCGGCAGGCCGGCGAACGCCTGGGCGATGCCCAGCCAGCGGTCCGCGTCCGGGCCCTCCGCGCGCAGCGCCAGGTCGTCTCGGTGGGCGCGCTGGGTGACGAGGAGGGCGAAGTCGAGGGCCGGGCCGGTGACGCGCTGGGCCGCGTCCTCGGGGCCGTACGCCCACGACTCGCCCGCCGGGCCGGTGAGTTCGACCCGGAACGGCTCGGCCGGCGGGGTCAGCCCGTGCACGCCGTACGCGAAGTCCCGGGTGCGCACCCCGATCCGGGCGATCTGGGCGAGCCGGGCGGTGGGGGTGCGGGTGACGCCGAGGGCGTCGGCGACGTCCTGGCCGTGCGCCCAGGTCTCCATGAGCCGCGCGGTGGCCATCGAGGCGGCGCTCATCGGCGGCCCGTACCAGGGGAACCGCGCACCGGGCGGGGCCTGGCGCAGAGCCTGGAGGAGGCGTTCACGGCCGAGACGCCAGCGGGCGAGGAGTTCGGCGGGCGGCAGGGCGGCACCCTCGGCGGCCCCCTCGTCCACGAAGGTGTCGGGCGCGGCGAGGGCCTTCGCCACGTCGTCGGCGAAGGCGGCGGAATCGGTGACGGCGAGGTGCGCGGCCCGGTCGGTCCACGCGAGATGCGCGATCTGGTGGGCGACGGTCCACCCCGCGGCGGGCGTCGCGAGCGCCCACCGCCCGGGCGGCAACGGCGCGACCAGTCTGTCGAGTTCGTCGCTCTCGTTGCGCAGGTCGTCGAGTACGGCGGCCGGTTCGGACACGATGCGCTCCCTCGGGGGCACGGCGGCTCTCACGTCGGTGTGCCCAGGAGCATGGCAGCGCGGCGCAAATCAAGCAAGCATGCTTGCTTGATTTTTGGAGCCGAAGTGCGACAGCCCCCGCGGCCGGACCGGCGGAGCCGGCCGCGGGGGCTGTCGCGGACTGTCAGCTGAAGCCGCCGGTGAAGTCGCTGTTGAGCTGCGCGGAGCAGATGTTGTAGCCGCCCTGCGCCTGACCCGTCTTCGTCTTGCCGTCGATCGTGATCGAGCAGTGGATGTCGCCGCCGCCCTGCAGTTGGGCGGTGACCTGGTAGTAGAGCGCGTCGTCCTTGACGGTCAGCGTCTTCTCCATGGGCAGGCGGGTGCCCTGAAGGTTGGTGCCGTCGTTGCCGTAGGTGATGTCGACGCCGGCGGGCGCCGACCCCCAGACCTTGAACACGGCCTTGCCTTCGGGGGCGGACTCCTCCTCGGTCGGCTTCTCCGCCGCCTTCTTCGCCTTGGACGGCGCGGCGGTCACGGTCTTGGTGACCGCGGGGGCGGGCTCCGCCTCGGCTTCGGCGGTCGCGGTGGCGGTGACCGTGACGGTGGGGGCGGGACGCGCGCTGTCCGACGCTGTGGCGACGGACTCCTCGCCGCCGGCCGAGCCGATGCCCACGCCGACGAAGAACAGCAGCGCGACGGCGGGTATCAGGATTCGCTTCCGGGTCCACTTCGGCTGCCCGGCCGCCGGCGGCGGCCCAACCGGAGGGTGGGGCGGCCCGGCGGGCGGTTGCGGCGGAACGTGGCTCATGAGGCCCCCTTGTGACGAGCGCGCTGGCGCTGGGCGTCGAACGTAGCCCTGCGTAAGGGAGTTGAGCCCCTGAGTGAGACAGAGGTGTCCGAACTGTGACCTTGATGTGAAGGAAGAATGTATTCCGCCCGGAACGGGCGACGGCGGCCGTCAGTCCGTGGTCGTCCCGGCCCGGCGGCGGGTGGCCCGGGGTCGGTCCCGCCCCGCACGGCGGGCGGTCTGGGTGCGGACCGCGCCCATGCTCGCCGCGACGACGAGGGCGATGGCCGCCGCGTCCGCCACCGAGAGCGCCTGCTGGAGGACGAGGAAGCCCGCCGCCGCCGCGACCGCCGGCTCCAGGCTCATCAGGACCGCGAAGGTGGCCGACGGCAGCCGGCGCAGGGCCAGCAGTTCCAGGGTGTACGGGAGGACGGACGACATCAGGGCCACCGCCAGGCCGAGCCCGATCGTGGCGGGCTCCAGGAGCCTGGTGCCGGACTCCCAGACGCCCAGCGGCAGGCTGATCAGCGCGGCGACCACCATCGCGAGCGCGAGCCCGTCCGCCTGAGGGAAGCGGCGCCCGGTGCGGGCGCTGAAGACTATATATGCGGCCCACATACCGCCCGCCGCGAGGGCGTAGAGCGCGCCCACGGGATCGAGCCGGTCGAAGCCGCCGCCGCTCAGCAGGAACACACCGCCCAGCGCGAGCCCGGCCCAGACGAGGTTCACCAGCCGGCGGGAGACGATCACGGAGAGGGCCAGCGGGCCGAGGACCTCCAGGGTGACGGCCGGGCCCAGCGGGATCCGGTCGACGGCCTGGTAGAAGAGGATGTTCATGCCGCCCATCGCCGCGCCGAAGGCGAGGACCGTCCCCCAGTCGGCGCGCGAGTGCCCGCGCAGCCGGGGCCGGCAGACGACGAGGAGCACCAGCGCGGCGAGCACCAGCCGCAGGGTGACGACACCGAGGGCGCCGGTCCGGGGCATCACGGAGACGGCGATGGCCGCGCCGAACTGCACGGAGAGGGCGCCGGTGACGACGAGGGCGACGGGACCGAGCAGGACGCCGCCCCGGCGCGCCGGGGCGGAGCCGGTGGCCGCGCCGGTCGCCGGACCGGCGGCCTCGGGCAGCGCGACGGCGGCCGCCGCGGCCTCCGGCACGGCCGCGTCCCGGCGCGGCGCCGCCGTCCTGCCGCCCGTGCCCTGCGACTCCTCCACCACTGCCCCTGCCTCCGATCGCCCCGCGCCGTGCGC
Organism: Streptomyces sp. NPDC005805; assembly: GCF_040630445.1. NCBI lineage: Bacteria > Bacillati > Actinomycetota > Actinomycetes > Kitasatosporales > Streptomycetaceae > Streptomyces > Streptomyces sp. NPDC005805. The sequence continues at coordinate 43,732 of NZ_JBEXXN010000003.1, read as the reverse complement.
GCCCGGCGCGCGCCACGCGCCCCTCCCACGCTACGGACCCGGGCGCCGCTCGTGAAATGCCCGTCTCGCTGCGCTTATGCTCCGGACGTATGAGCATCGAGCTGCGCCACCTCCGCTGCTTCCTGGCCATCGCCGAGGAGTCGAGCGTCACGGGGGCCGCGGCCAGGCTGAACCTCAGCCAGCCGAGCGTGTCCCGGTCCCTGGCCGCTCTGGAGCGCCACCTCGGCACCCGGCTGGTGGACCGCTCCACCCACCATCTGGCGCTCACCCGGGAGGGTCACGCCTTCCGCGAGAAGGCCGCGGCGGCCCTGACCGCGTTCGACGAGGCCCTCGACGCGGGCCGCCTGCTGCGTCCCCCGCTGCGGCTCGGGCACGCCTGGTCGGCCCTCGGCACGTACACCACGCCGCTGCTGCGCCGCTGGGCGCAGGAGCACCCGGACACCCCGATCGAGCTGCTGCGCATCGACGACCGCACGGCCGGGCTCACCCAGGGCCGGGTGGACGCGGCGGTACTGCGGGGCGCCGTGGACACCCCGGGCCTGGCGACCGCGCCGCTGTTCACGGAGGCACGGGTCGCGGCGGTGACGGCGGACGGACCCCTCGCGGAACGCGCCGCGCTCTCCCTCGCGGACCTGAGCGCGGAGCCGGTCGTCCTCAATACCGTCTCCGGCCTGACCACCCTCGACCTCTGGCCCGCCGCCTCACGCCCGACCCGCACCCTGACCGTCCGCAACACCGACGACTGGCTGACGGCCATCGCGACGGGCAACGCGGTCGGCGTCTCGGCGGCCGCCACCGCCGCGATGCACCCCAACCCGGGCGTCGTCTACCGCCCCCTCACCGACGCCCCCGCAACCCCCGTCCACCTCGCCTGGCGCCCCACGGCCCCCCACCCGGCGATCCCGGCCCTGATCACCCTGATCCGCGAGGTGGCCGGGGGCTGACGCATGCCCGCCGCGCAGCGGTTCGGCCGACTCCCGCCCCCGCTGCCCCGGTTGCCCCCTACTATGACGCTCCGTCACACAACTGCCCTCGGGGGGAACCATGTTCGAGAACAGCCGGCCGACCGGAAGCGGAGCCGAAGGGGCGGGTGCCGGGGGCGGCGCGGGGCTGGAGACGCTGCCTTTCCTCGTGTCAATCGAGGAGCCGGACGAGGCGGAGGCGGACGGGCTCGCCGGGGACAAGGGCATCTTCGGGCGGCGAGGGAGCAACGACGGCGAGGGCTCCGGCGCCGCCTCCGTGCGCAACGTCCCGGTCGCGGTACTGCGCGAGAACCTCCAGCGCGCGGTCGACGGCCTCCAGCAGGTGATCGGGACGATCACCGTCCCCGAGGGCGGCATGGCGCTGCGCGAGGCGCAGATCTCCTTCGAGGTCACCGCGAGCGGCGGGATCGCCCTCGTCGGCACCTCGGCCCAGGTGGGCGCGAAGGGCGCGATCACGCTCACCTTCGGCCACTGAGCCGGGGCCGGGCGACCATGGGCGAGGCGTCGTACAAGGCGCTCCTGATCGGGGTGCCGTCGTACAAGGACGACATGATCACGGACCTGCCGTTCATCGTGGACGACATGGCGGAACTCGACGCGGCGCTCACGGGCGTCGGCTACGAGGTCCAACGCCTGGAGGCCGATCAGACCGGCGGCGACGACATCGAGTCCGCCGTCGAGATCTTCTTCCAGGAGGCGGCGCCCGGCGAGACGCTGCTGCTGTTCCTCAGCGGCCACGGCATCCACCACAACGACACCGACTACCTGGTGCCGCGCGGGGCGCTCACCCGGGTGCACGACTTCCCCGGCAAGTGCGTTCCGATCGACTTCGGGCAGTACGCGGAACGCAGCGCGGCGGGCGACATCGTGGTGTTCGTGGACGCCTGCCGGGAGGGCATCGACCTGCGGGAGAAGGGCGTCGGCAACGTCCTGCGCTGGTCGGACGTCCGGGTACGCCGGGTCGGGGAACGGCACTACTGCCATGTCTACGCCTGCTCCAAGGGGGAGTTCGCCCGGTACACCACCGCGGGGCAGAGCACCTTCAGCTTCTTCTCCCGCGCCCTGAGCACACTGATCGCGGACGACGCCGGCCCCGGCACACTCGGCGAACTCCAGGAGCGTCTGCAGACGACCCTGGACCAGCTCACCTCCGAGCACGAGTCCCGGCGCCAGCAGATCAGGGTCCGCTCCGAGTCGGACATCGACGCCTTCGCCCTCTTCCCCCGCCCCGAGCGCGGTGTCCCCCTCGCCCCGGGTGAATCACCCTGGGCCGGCCTCGTCCGGGAGCACCCCGCCTGGCAGCAGGTCGCGAGCGGTGCCGGCGCGGACGTCCTCCAGGAGGCCACCGCCCGGCTGGCCGAGCACCTCCACGCCCGGACGGTGGTGGACAGCACCCACCTCAAGGACGACCCCTGGTCCGCGCCGGGCTTCGCCGAGCGGGTGACCGAGCGCATGGGCTGGCTGCTCTCCAAGGTGCTGAACCCCAAGAAGCTCCAGCTCTCCCCCGCGGAGGCGGCCCTTCTGGTCGTCGTCCCGCTGCTGTACACCGCCTACTGGAAACGCACGGCCGTACGGTCCCTGGACGTCCGGCCGATGCGTCTGGACCGGATGCCGGACCCGTCCGCCGCCCGCACCAGCTACGAACACCATGTCGACGGCCACGCCCGCCTGGTCCGCCGCGCGGCACGCTCCACCGCGACCGGTGTCCCCGGGGCGACGGACATCGCCTGGTGGCTCTTCCACCGCTGGCTGCTCCGCAGGCCGATCGCAGGCAACGACGAGACGCTGTCCGAACTGGTCCCGGTGCTCGCGCCCCTGACCGCCTGCGACACCCCGGCCGACAAGCGACTCGTGACCGAGGTCCTCCACCCCGATCTGCTCCTCTCCCTGCTCCGCCCTCTGCACTCGTCCCCCGACCTGGCGGCCGACCGGCCGGAACGCCAGGTGGCGGGTACGTCGGGGCACGAGCAGCGGGTACGGGAGCAGTTGATCGTCGCCCTGCTGACGGTCGCCCACCGGCTGGCCGTCGACCCCCGCCTGCTCGGCGAGGTGGTGGTGGACCATGTCGGCATCAGCTACGAGGTGGATCTCGCCGGTCTGCACGAGACCCTGGAGAAGGCGCGCTGGGACCCGCGCGGCCGCACCCGTGTCCTCCACGCCGTCTGCGGGCACCCGGCGGTGGGCCTGGCCCTGCAACAGCACGCGGCGGCCCTGGACGGCGTGCTGAGCGCCCTCGACGTGCTCGCCGGCAGCGAGCCCCAGCTCGCCCCGCTGGAGGACCTGCCGGCCCACGCCACCGCCGACCAGGTGACCGCCGCGCTGACCCCGGAGGGAAAGCGGGCCTACGAGTCCACCGACCTGCGCTTCCGGCTGGCGGACGACCGCATCCAGGAACTGCTGATGGGCGAGGAGCTGTACGGCGATCCCGCCCTTGCCGTCCGGGAGTTGTACCAGAACGCGCTCGACGCCTGCCGCTACCGCAGCGCCCGTGCCGCCTACCTGGCCCGCACGACCGGGCACCGCACGGACTGGTCCGGCACCGTCGACTTCGTCCAGGGCCACGAGAACGGGCGCCCGTACATCGAGTGCACGGACAACGGCATCGGCATGGGCGAACGCGAACTGCGCGAGGTGTTCTCCCACGCGGGCAAGCGTTTCGCGGACCTGCCGGAGTACGGCGAGGAGCACGCCCGCTGGCGCGCCGCGGGCATCGAACTGCACCCCAACAGCCGTTTCGGCATCGGGGTACTGAGCTACTTCATGATCGCCGACGACATCCAGGTGACCACCTGCCGCCTCGACCAGGAGGGGCACCCGGGCCAGCGGCTGCGGGTGGACATCGCGGGTCCTGGCGCGCTGTTCCGCATCCGGAGCCTGGGACGCGGCCACGCGGCGGGGACGACCGTTCGCCTCTATCTGCGCGAGTCCCACGGCGAGTTGTCCGCCAAGGACCTGCTGCGCCGGCTGCTGTGGGTCTCCGAGTGCACGGTGACCGCCCGGGACGACACCCGGGGCCCGGACACCGCCCCGCTGCGGTGGGAGCCGGGCCGCCTGTCCGAGGTGGCCCCGCTGGGCACGAAGGACGCGCACGGGGACCCGTCCGCGACACGGAGCCCCGACGCCGAGGTGGTGGAGACGGAGAGCGGCGCGGTCTGGTGGTGCGGCACCGAGGGGGCCGTCCTGGCCGACGGCCTCTGGTGCGGGGCGCCGCTCTTCGGCGGGATCGTCAACCTTACGGGCGAGGGGGCGCCCGCGCTGACGGTGGACCGCAAGCGGTGCATCGAACTCGACCCGCGCTGTGTATGGGATGCGCTGACGCGGCAGGTTCCGGCGCTGCTCGCCGCGGGCGGAACCGTGCTGTCGCCCCAGTGGCTGACAGCCCTCGCCATGCGAGGCAGTCCGGAATTGGCCGACACGGTCCTGGAGGCGATGATCGCGACAGATCATCAGCCTTGGGGCATGGATCAGTTCACCGCGCCTGTGGCATCGATCGGCTGCTTCCCCGCCGACGAGAAGGTCTTCGAGCCCGAAGGGACTCACTCGTGGCCGGTCCCCAGTGAGTCAGCCCCCAGCGATGTGGCGGAGTGGCGTGTCAGGGCCTGGGCCAAGGGCGGCGCCTTTCCCGGTGTGGGCATCTCCGATCCCGGGACAGTGATGTCCGCGCACCCCCTGGACAGCACCCTGCTCTGTTCATTCGCCTCGGAACCGCCTCTGTTCCTCGCACACCTCTGGCAGCCCCTCGATGAGCTGTCGACGATGCGCAGCGCGATATCAGTGGCACTGGACCATGGAATGCCCACGCACCGGGCCGTACGTCGGCTTGAGCGGCTGGGGCGTCGGCTCAGCACTCATATGAGTGTTCCGGACGAGCCCACCGATGAGGACCTCGCCCTCGTCGTCCGCGACATCTTCCGTCCGAGTACACCGGGCGCACCCGTCACCGCGCCCCATCTGGCCGAGGTGGCCGACAATCTGGCGGTGTCACCGCAGGAGGTGGTTCGCCGCTTCTCGGCCCTGGGCTTCCGGCTTCCGGACTGGCTGATCGTTCCCGAGCATCTGAGCACAGGCGACGCCCACCTTCTGATGAACGTCAACGACGAAGGCGTCCTGGGCTGGGGGTACCTCATCGATGTCGCGCTCAGCCGGGGGCTGCTGCCGAGTGAGCTGGCTGACCGCCTCCGGTCTCTGGGCGTTCGCTTCCCGGAAGTCACTGCCGACGTCGACCGCCTGAACCACGACGACCTCCGCCTGCTCAGTCGCGACCTGGACGGCCTGGCACCCTGGCTCCCCGTCCAGGACCCTGTTCCCCGGGGTCACGTCCTCGCGGCGGCGGAGCGTTTCCGCCGCCGCCCTTCGGAGCTGGTCGAGCAACTGTCCGCACTCGGGCATCCCGCCGAGTCGACGAGGGCCGACTCCGATCTCGTTCCCTCGGTGGAAGACCTGGTACTCCTCAGCCACAACAGCAACGGCAAGGACCCCTGGATCACCCGGGACCAGGTGACAGCCACGCAGAGCGCGGTGACCGCTCTGCGCGTCAACCGGACCCCGGCCGAAGTGATCCGCAGATGGCGGGAGCTGGGGCTGCACGTGCCGGACGGCCTTGAGGCTCCACCGGCCCCGGAACCGGACGATGTCCTCATCCTCAGCAGGGACCTCGATCGCCAGGCACCATGGCTCGACGCGCGGCACCCCCTGCTCCTGTCACACGTCCTCGCCGCCGCCGCGATCACGGAACGGCCACCTGCCGAGATCGAGGGCCGGCTGAGGATCTTCGGATTCCATCTGCCGGAGGGGACGGCGCTGCCGGCGGCACTCGACCCCGGCGACGCCGCGCTCGTGGCGATGCCGGGCCACGGCCGGACACGAAGCTGGCTCAGGTCCGACAAGCCCGTGCCGCTGGCGCACATCGTGCGGGTGGCGGCCAGGTCCAAACGCCTGCCCGCCGAGGTCGCCGCCCGGCTCGCCGGGCTGGGTTACACGCTGCCGCCCGGTGTCACGTTCACCCCACCCCCTCCCGTCTCCCGCTGATCCACCCCCTCCCCCAGCGCGTCCGCCAGCACCTCCGCCAGATGCCGCGCCCGAAAGCCCCCCAGTTCCGCCAGCTGGGTCCGGCAGGAGAAGCCGTCCGCCAGGAGGGCCGTGTTCGGGGGTGCGGAGCGGACCGCCGGGAGGAGTTGGTCCTCGGCGCAGGCGACGGAGACCTCCCAGTGGCCCCGTTCGAAGCCGAAGTTGCCCGCGAGGCCGCAGCAGCCGCCGCTCAGTTCGCCGGTCAGGCCGGCGCGCTCGCGCAGGCGGCGTTCGGCCGCGTCGCCGAGGACCGCGTGCTGGTGGCAGTGGGTCTGGCCGGCGGCCGGGCGGTCCACCCGCGGGGGCCGCCAGTCCGGGGCGCACTGCTCCAGCGTCGCCGCGAAGGTCCGCACCCGGTCCGCGAGGAGCGCCGCGCGCGGGTCGTCGCCCAGGAGTTCCGGCAGGTCCGTACGGAGGGTCGCGGCGCAGCTCGGTTCCAGGACGGTGACGGGGACGCCCAGGTCGAGGAGGGGCTCGACGGTGTCCAGGGTGCGGCGCATCACCGCCCGGGCCCGGTCGAGCTGGCCGGTCGAGACATAGGTGAGCCCGCAGCAGACCCGGCCCTGCGGCAGGACGACGCCGATGCCCGCGTCCGCCAGGACGCGCAGCGCGGCCGTGCCGACGGACGGCGTGAGGCGGTCGGTGAAGGTGTCCGGCCACAGGGCGGTGAGCCGGCCGGTGGCGAGCACCTCGGTCCGGCCGCGCAGCCGCTCCCGCGCGAGGGAGGTGAACGTCCGCCGCGCCAGGCGCGGAAGGGCGCGCTCCGGGGCGACGCCCGCCAGGCGCTTGGCGAGGGCGGCGAGCGGGCGCACCCCCGCCAGCGGGTTGAGCAGCGGCGCGAGGGGCGTGGCGAGGCGCAGCCACTGCGGCAGGCGGCCCATCGTGTAGTGGGACGCCGGCCGGCGCCGGCCCGCCCAGTGGTGGTGCAGGAACTCCGCCTTGTACGCGGCCATGTCGACGCCCACCGGGCAGTCGCTGCGGCAGCCCTTGCAGGACAGGCACAGGTCGAGCGCGTCCCGGACCTCCTCGGAGCGCCAGCCGCCGGTGACGATCTCGCCCGCGAGCATCTCGTGCAGCAGCCGGGCCCGGCCGCGCGTGGAGTGCCGTTCCTCGCCCGTCGCCCGGAACGAGGGGCACATCACCCCCGGACCGGAACTCGGGCCCTCGACACGGCACTTGGCGACGCCCACGCACCGCCGGACCGCGCGCGGGAACTCGCCCGCGTCGTGCGGGTAGCCGAAGGCGGTCGGGACGGGCCCGGACGGCAGCACCTCGAAGCGCAGATCGCGGTCGAGCGGGGCCGGGCGGGCGAGGACGCCCGGGTTGAGGCCGCCCGCCGGGTCCCACAGGTCCTTGAACCGCCCGAAGAGCCCCACCAGTTCGTCCCCGTACATCCGGGGCAGCAGCTCCGCGCGGGCCAGCCCGTCGCCGTGCTCGCCGGAGAGGGAGCCGCCGTGCGCGACGACCAGACCGGCCAGGTCCTCGGAGAAGGCCCGGAAGCGGCGGACCCCCGCGACCCCGATCAGGTCGAAGTCGATCCGGACGTGGATGCAGCCGTCGCCGAAGTGCCCGTACGGCGTGCCGCGCAGCCCGTGCTGGGCGAGCAGGGCCCGGAAGTCGCGCAGATAGGCGCCGAGCCGGGCGGGCGGCACCGCGCAGTCCTCCCAGCCGGGCCACGCCTCCGCCCCGTCGAGCATCCGGGTCGCCGTCCCGGCCGCGTCCTCCCGGATACGCCACAGGGCGCGCTGCCCGGCCGGGTCGGACACCACGGCCGCGTCCAGGGCGTCCGAGGCGGCGGCCAGGGCCCCGGCCGCCGCCTCCGCCTCGGCCGGGCTCGCGCCCCCGGCCTCGGCGAACAGCCAGGCCCCACCGCGCGGCAGGCCCGCCCGGGCGGCCGGGTCGCGGACCAGGTCCTCCGCCATGCCCTCCACCGTCAGCGGGCCGAGCGGCAGCAGCCCGGGGGCCGCGTCGGCCGCCGCGCTCTCGTCCGGGTAGCCGAGGACGGCCAGCGCGCGGTGGGCGGGCGCCGGGACCAGGCGGACGGTCGCGGCGGTCAGCACGGCGAGGGTGCCCTCGCTGCCGCAGTGGGCGCGGGCGGTGTCCGCGCCGTTCTCGGGCAGCAGGGCGTCCAGCGCGTAGCCGGAGATCCGGCGGGGCAGACCGGGCGGGTACGCGGTGCGCAGCGCGGCCAGGTGCGCGCCGACCAGCTCGCGCAGCCCGGCCGGGGCGCCCGCCCAGCCGGGGCCGAGGCGCAGCCGGTCGCCGCCGTAGGTGACGACGTCCAGCGCACGGACGTTGTCGGCGGTGGTGCCCCAGGCGACCGAGTGCGAGCCGCAGGCGTTGTTGCCGATCATGCCGCCGAGGGTGCAGCGGCTGTGCGTGGACGGGTCCGGCCCGAAGGTGAGCCCGTGCGGGGCGGCCGCGTCCCGCAGCCGGTCCAGGACGACGCCCGGCTGGACGAGTGCCGTACGCGCCGCCGGGTCCAGGCTCAGGATGCCGCGCATATGGCGTGTGAAGTCGAACACCACCCCGGTCCCGGTGGCCTGCCCGGCGATGGAGGTGCCCGCGCCGCGCGCCACGACGGGGACGCCCGCCTCCCGGCACACCGCCAGCGCCGCGGCCACGTCGTCCGCGTCGCGCGGGGCGACCGTGCCGACGGGGACGCGCCGGTAGTTGGAGGCGTCCATGGTCGTCAACGCGCGGGCGGCGGCGGTGAAGTCGACCTCGCCGCGGACCGCGCGACTGAGCGCGCGGGCCAGTTCGCCCGTATCTCCACGGGACCCGCCGGAACGCTTCGTCTCTCCACGGGACCCGCCGGAACGGTTCGTTCGCTGCGCCATGCCTCCAGCATGGCCCCGCCCGCGCCGGTTCGCCGGGACGAGGGGCGGCGCAAGGCGGGACGGGGGCCGCGCGGGGGCGGAAACCGGGTCGGTTGCGGACGTTGCGCACCGGCGGCGAAGCCGGGACCGCAGGACCCTTGCCCAACTGATCGTCAGCTCTCCTATAGTGACCACGGATTGATCGGACTCGTGATCAGACTCCAGATCAGAATGCAGACGCCGGATCAGAAGCCGGCGGCTCACAACGCGCCCACCGCACCCCCGGAAGGCACCGCTCGATGACCGGCACCCCCGAGAAACACTCCCCCCGGACACCATGACCCGCGCCGGGACGCCCCTCAGTGCGACGAGAGCCGCCGCGACGAAGACCGCCGCGACGAAGATCGCCGTGGTCGGCGGATACGGGACCGGCCGGACGACGATGGTGCGCTCGGTCAGCGAGATCCGGCCGCTCCACACCGAGGAGGCGATCAGCGACGCCGGCGACGTCACCGCCGGCGCGGTGCTCACCCCGGCGAAGACCGCGACCACGGTGGCCCTGGACTTCGGGCGGATCACCCTCGACGACGGGTCCGTCCTCTGCCTCTTCGGCACACCCGGCCAGGAGCGCTTCCGCTTCCTGTGGGACCGGCTGCTGGACGGCACCTACGGGGCGGTGGTGCTGGTGGACACGCGGGCGGTCCAGGCCGCGCGGTTCGCCGTCGACCGGCTGGTGCACCACGGCACGCCGTTCATCGTGGCCGTCAACGACTTCGGCGGGCCGTTCCGTTCGGAGGACGAGATCCGGGGCGAGCTCGGGCTGCCCGCCGGGGTGCCGCTGGTCGAGTTCGACGCCCGGGACCACTCGTCCAGCAAGTTCGTGCTGATCGCCCTCATGGAGCACCTGAGCACCGCGCGGGCGTGACCCACGGGCGCGCGGACGCGGAGCGGGAGCCGGGGGCGTGACCCACGGGCGCGCGGACGCGGAGCGGGAGCCGGGGGCGTGACCCACGGGCGCGCGGCAGGCACCGGGCGCGCGGGCGTGAGCCACGGGCCGGGCACGGGGGGCGCGGACTCCCGTGACACGCGCCCCGCGTCACCCCGCGCACCCTCCCTCCCCCGCGGTCTCATCGTCCGGACCGGGGCCGCGCGGGGCCCGCCGAGCAGATACGCTCCGGCTCGTGGCTGATATCCAGATTCCCGCTGACATCAAGCCCGCCGACGGCCGTTTCGGCGCGGGCCCCTCCAAGGTGCGTACGGAGGCGCTGGACGCCCTGGCCGCCACCGGCACCTCCCTCCTCGGCACCTCCCACCGCCAGGCCCCGGTCAAGAACCTGGTCGGCGAGGTCCGCGAGGGTGTGCGCGCCCTGTTCTCCCTGCCCGAGGGATACGAGGTGATCCTGGGCAACGGCGGCTCCACCGCCTTCTGGGACGTCGCGACCCACGGGCTGATCGAGAACAAGTCGCAGCACCTGTCGTTCGGCGAGTTCTCCTCCAAGTTCGCCAAGGCCGCGAAGCTGGCCCCGTGGCTGGCCGAGCCGACCGTGATCTCCTCCGACCCGGGCACCCACCCCGAGGCGCGCGCCGAGGCCGGCGTCGACGTCTACGGCCTCACCCACAACGAGACCTCCACCGGCGTGGCCGCCCCGATCAAGCGGGTCGCGGGCGCCGACGAGGGCGCGCTCGTCCTGGTGGACGCCACCTCCGGCGCGGGCGGCCTGCCCGTCGACATCGCCGAGACCGACGTCTACTACTTCGCCCCGCAGAAGTCCTTCGCCTCCGACGGCGGCCTGTGGATCGGCGTGTTCTCCCCGGCCGCGATCGAGCGCGCCGAGCGGGTGCACGCCTCCGGCCGCCATGTCCCGGAGTTCTTCAGCCTGCCGACGGCGATCGACAACTCCCGCAAGAACCAGACCTACAACACCCCGGCGCTGGCGACCCTCTTCCTGCTGAACGAGCAGCTGAAGTGGATCAACGGGCAGGGCGGCCTGGACTGGTCGACGGGCCGCACCGCCGCCTCCGCGCGCGCCCTGTACGGCTGGGCCGAGGCGTCCAAGTACGCCTCCCCGTTCGTGGTCGACCCGGCGAAGCGCTCGCAGGTCATCGGCACCATCGACTTCGCGGACGAGATCGACGCGGCCGCCGTCGCCAAGGCGCTGCGCGCCAACGGCATCGTGGACACCGAGCCGTACCGCAAGCTGGGCCGCAACCAGCTCCGGGTGGCGATGTTCCCGGCGATCGACCCGGCGGACGTCGAGGCGCTCACCGCCTGCGTGGACTACGTGATCGAGAAGCTGTAACGGCGAAGAGCCGCAGCGCGGCGCGGTCGGGCCCGGGGCCCGGCCGCGCCGCGGTCGTCAGCGGCTGAGGCGCTGGAACCGCCGCACCGCCAGCGGCAGGAAGACCGCCGTGATGACCAGCGGCCAGACCACCGCCATCAGCAGCGCGTTCTCCTGGATCCAGCTCCCGTCGCTCGCGACCGGGTTGCCGAACAGCTCACGGGTGGCGGCGGCGGTCGAGGAGATCGGGTTCCACGCGGCGATGGCGCCCAGCCAGTCCGGCATCGTGGACGGCGGCACGAAGACGCTGGAGATCATCGTCAGCGGGAACGCGACCGCGTAGAGGCTGCCCCCGGCCTCGGGCGTCGGCACGACCAGGCCGAGCAGGACGCCGACCCAGATCAGGCAGAACCGCAGGAGCAGCAGCAGCCCGAACGCGCCCGCGGTGGCGAGGATTCCGCCGTCCGAGCGCCAGCCCATCGCGAACGCGGTCGCGGCGAGGATGGCGAGTTCGGCGCAGGCCACGATGAGGTCGTTGACGCCCCGGCCGGTGACGACGGCCGAGGGGGCCATCGGCATCGAGCGGAACCGGTCGATCACGCCCTTGGAGGCGTCGGTGACGACCGCGATCGCGGTGTTCATGAAGCCGAAGGCCATGGTCATGGCGAACATGCCGGGCATCAGGAAGTCCCGCACGCTGCCGCCGTCCGGCGACTTCATCGCGCCGCCGAAGACATAGCCGTAGAGCAGCACGGACACGATCGGGAAGCCGAGCTGCCAGGCGATCAGCACGGGCTGGCGCTGGTAGTACGTCAGCCCCCGGCGCACCACGTTCCAGCAGTCGGAGACCGCCCAGTAGGCGCGGGAGTGCGTCTCCCGCACAGTCAGGTCCACGGGTGCGGGGCGGGCCGCGCCCGCGGTCGTGTCCCCGGCGCGGGCCCTGGTGTCGGTGCCGAGCGCGCTCATGCGACGGTCTCCTTCGCCCTCGTGGTGTCCTTCGATCCCCCGGCCGCCGCCGGGCCCAGGCCCGGCACCGCGTCCGCCGCCGCCCCGTGGCCGGTCAGGCGCAGGAAGACGTCGTCCAGGCTGGGCCGGCGCAGGCCGATGTCCTCCACCCGGACGCCCTCGTCCTGGAGGGTGCGGGCCACCTCCGTCAGGGCGGCGACCCGGTCGCTGACCGGTGCGTGGACGCGCCGCTCGACCGCGTCCACGGCCGGTTCGGTGTCCGCGACCCGGGCGACGGTCCGGGCGACCGCGTCCAGGTCCCCCGCCTCGCTCGCCACGACCTCGACCCGGTCGCCGCCGACGCGGTTCTTCAGCCCGTCGGGGGTGTCGTCGGCGATGGACCGGCCCTGGTCGATCACGGTGATCCGGGAGGCGAGCCGGTCGGCCTCCTCCAGGTACTGGGTGGTGAGCAGGACGGTGGTCCCCTCGGCAACCAGCCGCCGCACCGCCTCCCACACCTCGCCCCGGGAGCGCGGGTCGAGCCCGGTGGTGGGCTCGTCCAGGAAGAGCACCCGCGGCGCGAGGATCATGGACGAGGCGAGGTCCAGCCGGCGGCGCATCCCGCCGCTGTACTTGCCGACGCCCTTGCCCGCCGCGTCCACCAGGTCGAACTGCTCCAGCAGTTCGGTGGCGCGCAGCCGGGCCCGGCGGCCGCCGAGGTGGAACAGCCGGCCGAACAGCTCCAGGTTCTGACGCCCGGTCAGGGTCTCGTCCACCGCCGCGTACTGGCCGGCCAGGCCGATCCGGGCACGCACCCCGCGCGGGTCGCGCCGCACATCGATCCCGGCGACCTCGGCCCGGCCGGCGTCGAAGCGCAGCAGGGTCGCGAGGGTGCGGACGGCGGTGGTCTTTCCGGCGCCGTTCGGCCCGAGCAGGCCGTGCACGGTGCCTTGGTGGACGACCAGATCGAGGCCGTCGAGTGCGTGCTTGTCGCCGTAGCGCTTCCTGACGCCCTCGGCGACGACTGCGTGTTCTGCCACTGCTCCTCCACCCGTTGCGCGCGGGATCCGAATGCGCCGGATCCGAACTGGGTACACCGTACCCTATTGAGAGTACGGTGTACCCAGTTTCTGTTCCGGGGCTTAGGGTGAGGCCATGACGACGAGGGACACGACCGGCGCAGGCGATGTCGCGCGCAGCCTGGAACTGCTGTGGGGCACCGGCGAACGCCCCTCGCGCGGCCCCAGGCCCGGCCTGACCCTGGACCGGATCGTGACGACCGCCGTCGGGATCGCCGACGCGGAGGGGCTGGGCGCGGTCTCCATGCGCCGGCTCTCCACCGAGCTGGGCACCGGCACCATGTCCCTCTACCGGTACGTCCCCGGCAAGGCCGAGCTGCTGGACCTGATGCTCGACCGCGTCACCGGCGAGCCCCTGCCGGACGCGCCCCCGGCCGGGACCGCGCCCTGGCAGGACGCCGTCCGCGACATGGCCCGCGCGCATCTGACCCTCTACCGCACGCACCCCTGGCTGCTGAAGGTCAACCTCTCCCGCACGGTCCTCGGCCCCAGCGCCCTGCGCGGCCTGGAGTACGCCCTCCACGCGCTGCGCGCGATGCGGCTGGGCGACACCGAGCTGATCTCGGTGATCATCACCGTGCAGAGCTATGTCTCGGGCATCGCGCGCACCGAACTGGAGGCGGTGGAGGCAGCGCAGCAGACGGGCCAGAGCGAGGAGGACTTCTGGAACAGCCAGGAGCCCTTCCTGAGCAAGGCGATGCTCAGCGGCGAGTACCCGCTGATGGCGGCCCTCGCCGAGGACACCTTCACCTCGGACTTCGACCACTTCTCCTTCGGCCTGGAACGCCTGGTCGCGGGCCTGGAGGCGCTGGTCCGCAGCCGGGAGACGGCGGACACGGACGCGAACACGGCCCCGGACCCGGACAAGGACGCAACCCCGGAGGCGGACACGGAGGCGGACACGGACACTGCCCCGGGCCCGGACGCGGCGGACAGCGCCTCGTAGGAGAGACGCCGCCGTCCCGGGCCCGGCCCGGAGGGTCAGACGGTGGTGGGCGCGGCGGACAACCGGTCCAGGACGCCGCGCAGGGCGGCTGCGCGCCGCGCGGCGCGCAGGACGGCGTAGCCGAGGAGGCCGCCCAGGGTGTTGGCGATCAGGTCGTTGATGTCGACGGCGCGTCCGTTGCCGAGGGCGATGTACTGCAGCAGCTGCGTGAGCTCGATCCCGAGGCTGGCGAGGGCGCAGACCGCGACGGTGCGCCCACGGGTGAAGCGGTCGGAGAACAGGGGCAGGAGGAAGCCGAGCGGGAGGAACATGATGACGTTCGGGAGCATGGAGACATCCGCCGTGAGCAGCGGGATCGGCTGGATCTGGTTGGTCCAGGGCATCGCGTTGCGGTACTCGCCGCCGTACACCCACAGCGGGAAGATCGTGATGGCGACGGCCGCCGCCGCGTAGAGCGCGGTGAGGACCCGGAGCACCAGCGGACCGCCGCGCCACCCGGGGGCGCCGCCCCGCCGGCGTGCGAGGGCGAGGAGAGCGAAGACCGCGAGTGCCGGGCCGAGGACGGCGGCGGTGGGGATCTGGGTCTGGAAGTTCACGTCTTGCTCCTGCGGCGGGCTCGTACGGATCGTTGAAGCGATCGTGTCCGTGCGGGGTGCCGCCGGGGATCTGCCGGAGGACGGAAACCGGGCGGGCGCCCTACGACTTTCGGCAGAGGGCCGGGGAATACAGGGTCCGTAGGCTGCGGGTATGCGTTCCGTGCTCTCCGGCCGCCGCACCTCCTGGGTGCGCGGCACACTGCTCTGCCTCGGCGTCGCCGCCGTGGGGAGCGTCCTGCTCCTGGCGATCGCCGCCGACTACCGGAGCGGCGTCTACGAATCCGCTCTCGCGCCGCAGGCACGCCTCTCGGCCGCGGCGCCGCTCCTGGTGGTGCCTGCCTGGGGGCTGCGCCGGTCGCGACGGGGGCCGTGGGTACTGGCGGTGGCCGGCGGGATCGCGGGCGCCGTGTCCCTGGGGGCCAGCGCGTGGATGCATCTCGCGGCGGGACAGCGGGGGTCGGCGGCGGCGCGTGCCGACGCCTACACCCTGTTCGAGATCAGCGCGCTCATCGTGGTGCTGGTCCTCACGGTCCGGCACGGTGCCGCCCGGCCGGCCTCCGTGGCGGCCGTCCTGCTGTGCACGGCGGTGGTCGTGCGGCCGGTGGCCGTGGAGGTGAGCGAGAACAGCCTCATCGTGGCGCTGTTCTGCACCTTCGCCGTGTGCGTCGCGCTGGTCGGGGCGCTGGTGGCCCGGCTGGTGGCCGTCGAGCGCCGGCGCTACGCCGAGCAGGTGCGTCTTGAGCAGCGGCTCGCCTTCGCCCGGGACCTGCACGACTTCGTGGCCCACCATGTGACGGGCATCGTCGTCCAGGCGCAGGGGGCCCAGGTGGTCGCGGCGTCCAGACCGGAGCTGACCGCGTCGGCGCTGGGGCAGATCGAGGGGGCCGCCGCGGAAGCGCTGCGGGCTCTGCGGCACATGGTCAGCGGGCTGCGTACGGAGACCGGGCCCGTACAGGCCGGAGACGTGGATCAACTGCGTGATCTCGTCGCGGATTTCGCCCTGCCCGGAGGCGAGCGGGCCCGTCTTGTGCAGGAGGGGCCCGTGGGCGGCCTGCCCGCGGCGACCGTGCTGGTCGTGCACCGGGTCGTCATGGAGTCGCTGACCAATGTGCGCAAGCACGCACCGGATTCCCGGAAGGTGTCCGTATCGCTCCGTGCCCTTTCGGGGACCGCCGAGGTCGACGTCGTCAACGACCGGCCCGGTCCGGGCGGGGGCCCGGCGGGGTACGGTCTCGTCGGGCTCGAAGAACGTGTCACGGCCGAGGGCGGCACCTTTGAGGCGGGCCCCGAGGCGGGGCCCGGCAACCAGGGACAGTGGCGGGTGAGCGCCCGGATTCCCTTCGGCAGCGTGTGGAAGGACCTTCCGTGATCCGGGTACTGCTCGCCGACGACCAGGAGATCGTCCGCACCGGCATGGCCATGATCCTCTCCGCCGAGGACGACATCGAGGTCGTCGCCCACGCCCGGGACGGCCTCCACGCCCTGGAGATGACCGCGCTGCACCGCCCGGACGTCGTCCTGATGGACATCCGGATGCCGCGCCTCGACGGCCTGGACGCCCTGCGTCAGCTCACCCGGCCCTACACCGCGCACCGGCCGCAGGTCGTCATGGTGACCACCTTCGACGACGAGGAGTACCTGACCCGTGCGGTGGAGGCGGGCGCCTGCGGCTTCATCCTCAAGGACTCCGGGCCCCGCCTGCTCGCCGAAGCCGTCCGCGCGGCCGCGGCCGGCGACGCCATGGTCAGCCCGTCGATCACCGTGCGGCTGCTGAAAGGGCTCCGTACCTCCTCCGCCCGGCGGGAGCCCGCCACCCGGCTGTCCCCGCGGGAGGAGGAGGTCGTCATGCTGCTGGCCGAAGGAATGACCAACGGCGAGATCGCCGCCGCCCTGTCCATCACCGTCGGCACGGTCAAGACCCACCTCACCAACGTCCAGGCCAAGCTCACCGCCAGGAACCGCGTGGAGATCGCGGCCTGGGCCTGGCGCACCGGACTCGCGGGGCGCGGCGCCTGAATCCGCCGCGCCACCACCACCGGGGTACGACTACGACGACCTGTCGCCCCGCCGGCGCAGCGCGAAGACCAGCAGCGCGCCGCCCGCGAGGAGCAGCACCCCGTACGTCGTCGCGCTGTCCCCCTCGCCCGCCGCGCCACCGCCGTCGTCGGGCTCACCGGCACCGGACCCGCCGGAACCGCCCGTCCCGGAGCCGCCCGTTCCGCCGCCCTCGCGGGACGGCGCCTCCACCCGCTCGACCGGGCTCCGCCCGCCCTCGGTGCCGAACATCAGGGCCGTGCCGTCCAGGGTGTACGTCACCGACTCGGCCTGCCGCTGGATCGGCGCCCGGACCCGCTCGTCCGCCCCGAGCCGGCCGTCCTTCCACACATACCGGCGCGCGCTGAAGTAGGAGCGCAGCACCAGCTCCTTCCCGTCCGGGGAGAACGCGCCGTCGGTCACCCAGGGCACCTCGCCGATGCGCCGGAACACGTTCGTCCCGCCGGTGCTCAGCCGCTCGGGGCCCTCGTACAGGCCGCCGCCGTCCTCGTTCTTGGAGGCGATGTAGACGCGTCCGGTCACCGGATGGACCATCATCGCCTCGGCGTTGCGCGGCCCGTCGGCGTACTTCACGTCGAACTGGGTGGCCGTCACGGTGCGGTCGCCGAGCTGCTTCGGCTCGGGGAAGCGGTAGATCCAGACGTGGTCCCAGCTGCCGTCGAGGTTGTCGCCGATGTCGCCGACGTAGACGTTGCCGTCCGCGCCGACGGAGATCGCCTCCATGTCCCGGGGGGTGCCGACCCCGCGCAGGGTGACGGTCGCGACCGTCTTCCCGGTCGCGGAGTCCACGGCGAAGACCCGGGGCTCGTCCTGGTCGTTGTGCGTCCAGTAGACGCCCGGGTGGGCGCGGCTCGCGGCCAGTCCGCTGGACTCGGTGATCCTCGGGTCCTCGATGGTGAACCCGGGGTCCCCGTCGGCGGCGGCGGGAGCGGCGGCGGCCGTCACGAGCAGGGCGGCAGCGGCGAGAAGGGCAGGCGGGCGCATCCCCCCAGCCTGCCACCTCGCCCGCGGCCGCACGCCGCCGACCGGAGCCCCCGCCCCGCTCACGCGCGGAGCCGCTCCCCGCCGTGGCCGGTCCCACACAGGCGCCGTGGCCGGTCTCACACCGGCGATCACTGCCCGGTTACCGGCCGGTTCCGCGATGATGACCGCCATGCGCTTCATGTTCGTCGGCGATTCCATGACCATCGGGCGCGCCGGGGACTTCAGCTGGCGCTACCGGATGTGGCAGCACCTGTCCGCCCTCGGCGAGCCGTTCGCCATCGTCGGCCCGCGCCACGAGCTGTACGACACCGAGGCCGACGCCCCCGTCTCCACCCGCTACGCCGACCCGGACTTCCCGCCCGAGGCCCGTCGCCACCTGGCCGGCTGGGGCGAGGGCTGGCTCCATATGGCCCCGGTCGTCGAGGACGCCGTACGCGCGCACCGGCCGGACGTGCTGCTGGTCTCCCTCGGCCTGATAGACCTCGGTTTCTACACCGACGCCGAGCAGACGGCCCTGAACGTAAGGGAGTTCGTGGCCCGGGCCCGCGCGGCGAACCCGTCCGTCCGGATGGTCCTGCTGCCCGTCATCCCCAACGTCCGCGCCGAGACCGACGCGCCCTTCGCGGCCGAGTGCGCGCGCTTCAACGTCCTGCTCGCCAAGGCCGTCGCCGACCTGGACGCCCCCGGCTCCCCCCTCCTGATGGCCTCCCGCCCGGCCGGCTACGACCTGCGCACCGACACCTACGACGGCACCCACCCCGGCCCCACGGGCGAGACCAAGCTCGCGGGGGCGTTCGCCGACGCGATGCACCAGGCGTGGGGGGTGGGCCGGGCGTACGGCGTCGCGGCCTGACACCCCGGCAGCCGTCCGGCACCGGCACCCTCCCGTCGCGCCCGCACCCGCCGTACCCGCAGTCGCCCCCGCGCCCGAAAGGACCGCCCGATGAACGCCGCCCTGCGCCGCGTCGCGCTCTACGTGGCCCTGCCCCTCGCCGTACTGACCGCCGTGGGCTACGGCTGGTACCGCTGGAGCGACACCGGGAAGGGCTGGCGCTTCGAGGACCGTCTCGCGGCGTACTGCGGCGGGCTGCTGCCCTACGAGGAGGCGGCCCAGGCGACCGGCCTGGACGCCGGCAACGGCCTGCCGCTCGACCGGTTCTCGCCGGCGGAGGAACCGCCGTACCACTTCTGCAAGGTCGCGGAGACCTACCTCGTGATCGCGGAGGTGCCGGGCGGCGCCACCGGGCACGACCGCGCGGGCGATCTCTTCGACCACCTGGACGAGAGCGCCGGGGACGCGCTGCCCAGGGAACTCGGCGGCGGCTGGACCGGCTACGCGGACGCCTCGGCCACCGCCGTCGTGCTGCCGTGCGCCGGCAAGGACACCTCGGTCCTCGTCTCGGCGGGCGCCTCCGGCGGGAACCGCCCCTTCGCCCGGCTGGTGACCGCCACCGCCGCCCGCGCCGCCGCCCACCACGACTGCGACACCCGCCTCGGCGGCACCCTCCCCGGCCTCCCGGACCCCGAGGAGGACGAGACGTACGGCCTCCTGGAGGAGGACCCGTCCCTCGCCGACGGCACCTGCGCCGGTATCCCACTCGACGGCGACGAGGAGGTCCGCGCGGTCCGGGAGACGAAGACGACCGGCGCCTCCCCGCTGGAACGCTGCGTCCTCGGCGCGACCCCGGGCGACGGCCGGGACCTCTACCGCCTCACCGCCTCCTTCGGCCCGTTCGCCCAGCGCCTGCGCACCGATCCCCCGCGGCCCGGCTCCCTGAACGCGGACAGCGGCCGCACCGGCGACGTCGCCTGGGCCACCGCCGCCTGCCCGGGCACCTCCGTCCGCGCGGTCTTCAGCATCGACCCCCAGCAGTCCGCCGCCCCCGCCCCCGGCTTCCTCCGCTCCGCCCTGAAGGGCTTCGCGGAACGCGCGGCGAAGGCCCGCGGCTGCACGGACCTGAGGCTGCCGCGCTGACCGTTCGCGGGGGGGTTCTCCTCGGTCCCGATTGGAACGGCGCCCACCGGGCACCCGGCGTACCGTCGAAACAACGGGGCCGATACGCGAGAGGGGTTGACCCATGGCCCACGAGTTGCGAGCCAAGGACATCATGACGAGCGGTGCGACCTGTGTGGGAGCGCACCAGTCACTGCGGGACGCGGCGATGATGATGCGGGATCTCGGCGTCGGCGCGCTGCCCATCTGCGGGGACAACAACCGCCTGACGGGCATGATCACCGACCGGGACATCGTGGTCAGCTGCTGCGCCGAGGGAGTCGACCCGGCGACCGTCCAGGCCGGGACCCTCGCCGGCGAACTCCACTGGGTGGACGCCGAGGCGAGCGCCGCCGAGGTCCTGGAGGCGATGGAGAACCACCACGTCAAACGCCTCCCGGTGATCGACGTGAACGGCGGCCACCGCCTGGTCGGCATGATCACCGAGGCGAACGTGGCCAAGAACCTCAGCGACGAACAGATCGCGGCCTTCGCGACGGCGGTCTACGCGCAGTCCTGACCCACCCGCGACCACTCCCCGGAGCCGGGCCCTTCCCCGAGGGCCCGGCCTCGCGCGCTGCCCACCCGTCCCGAACCGGCCCCCGCCGCGCGCCCGTACGGCCGGACGTGACCCGGTCACCGTGCGTATCGTTGTACCGCACGGCCGGGCACCGTACGGGTGGCGGCCGGGGGCCGCTGGAGCCACCAGGACGTCGCCTTCGTCGCCGAGGTGATCTCCCGGGGCACGGGCCACAACGACTACGGGCCCAAGAAGCGCGCGTACGCCGAGGCGGAGGTCGCGGTGCTGCTCATCGCCGACCCCTACCAGGGCAAGGTCCATGTCTAAACCGACGCCAAGGACGGGGACTACGCGACGGAGACGACCGTCGCCTTCGGCACCGACGTGGACGTGACGAAGACCGCCGTCGGACTGGTCCTCAGCACCGCCGAGTTCCCGCGCGAGTAGCGCACCGCGCCCCGGGCCGGTCCGGGCGAGAGCCGAACCGCCCCGGGGCGCGGGTGTGTTCACGCGGGTGTGTTCACGCGGGTGCGTTCAGGTGGGTGTGTTCACCAGGCGAAGGCTTCGGGGGACGGGCCCGGGCCCGGGAAGATCTCGTCGAGGGAGGCGAGAACGTCGTCGGTGAGGTCCAGCTCGACCGCGCGCAGGGCGGAGGCGAGCTGGTCCGGGGTGCGGGGGCCGACGATGGGGCCGGTGACACCGGGGCGGGTCAGCAGCCAGGCGAGGGCGGTCTCGCCGGGCGCCAGGCCGTGCTTGTCGAGCAGGTCCTCGTACGCCTGCACCTGCTCGCGGACCGAGGTGTTCGCCAGCGCGTCGGCGCTGCGCCCGCTCGCGCGGCGGCCGCCCTCGGACTCCTTCTTGAGGACCCCGCCGAGCAGTCCGCCGTGCAGCGGCGACCAGGGGATGACCCCGAGGCCGTACTCCCGAGCGGCCGGAATGACCTCCATCTCGGCCCGGCGCTCGGCCAGGTTGTAGAGGCACTGCTCGCTGACCAGTCCGTACGAACCGAGGCGGGTGGCCGTCTCGTTGGCCTGGGCGATCTTCCAGCCGGGGAAGTTGGAGGAGCCCACGTAGAGGATCTTGCCCTGCTGGACGAGGACGTCGACCGCCTGCCAGATCTCCTCGACCGGGGTGCGCCGGTCGATGTGGTGGAACTGGTAGAGGTCGATGTGGTCCGTCCGCAGGCGCTTCAGTGAAGCGTCCACCGCGCGGCGGATGTTGAGGGCGGAGAGGCGGTCGTGGTTGGGCCACGCCTCGCCGTCCGCGCCCATGTTGCCGTACACCTTGGTGGCGAGGACCACCTTGTCGCGGCGGTCGCCGCCCTTGGCGAACCAGGTGCCGATGATCTCCTCGGTGCGGCCCTTGTTCTCGCCCCATCCGTAGACGTTGGCGGTGTCGAAGAAATTCAGACCCGCGTCGAGCGCGGCGTCCATGATCGTGTGGCTGGTGGCCTCGTCGGTCTGAGGCCCGAAGTTCATGGTCCCGAGGACGAGTCGGCTGACCTTGAGACCGGTGCGTCCGAGCTGCGTGTACTTCATGGTGTCAGCCAACGCCTTCGAGTCCGCTCGAAGCAAGGGGCGCGGAACGTCGCCGAAGGTTCTTTCGCAAGTTTCCGCAAAGTCTTTCATCCACGGGTCGTGACGCTCTACGCTCGCTCCGTAAGGACGACTTCGAGAAGTGAAGGCTGGAAGCCCCATGCGATCCGTCGTGCGTTCAACAGTTCTTCTCGCGATACCCGCGGCCGTGGCCCTCCTGGCGGGCGGGGGCACGAGCCTCGCCACCGCGGCCGCCCCGGCCACCTCGGCCGCCCCGGCTCAGGTCACGGCACCCGTTCCGGCCCCCGGGTGCGTCACCCACTCCGCGAGCTGGCGCTACACCTTCGTCACCAACGGCTGCGAGGGCGCGCAGCACCTCACGGTCAGGTACCTGGACGGCGGCGAGGTCCCCTGCCGGACGGTCGCGCCGGGTGCGACGGCGACCTTCCCGGGCTATGGGACGCAGGGCAACCAGGTGGTCGCGGTCGACCTCTGCCCCCAGGACGACTGAGCCCGAGGCCGGCCCGAGGCCGCACCCCGTCGGCCCGCCGGGAAGAAGCCCTGGCCGAACGGCGACCGCGCGGGTCAGCCCAGCGCGCCGGCCACCGCGACGATCGCGAACAGCAGCACGAGCACGGCGGCCATGATCTGGTTGCGGGTCTTCGTCTTCACCCGTCGAGGTTAACCCGCTCCCTCCAGCGGCCAGGAGTCGGCCACCTCGTAGCGCGGCCGCTCCCCCGGCACCCCGCCGGCCGGCGGGTGGCTGCGGACGAGAGCCATCCGGTCCACCTGCCAGGGCGTGCCCTCGAAGCCGGCGAGGGCCTCGGCGTACGGCCGCAGATCCAGGTCCGCGCGGGCGCGGGCGAGCGTGAGGTGGGCCGTGAACCGCTCGGGCCCGCCCATGTCCACACCCGCGCGCCGGGCCGCCGCCCCGGCCCGTTCGGCCAGCCGCCGCAACTCGTCGACGCCCCCGGCCGCGCCGGTCCACAGCGCCCGCCGCCCGAACCGCCCGCCCCGGTGCAGCCGGAGCGGGAACGGGGGCGTGCGGTGGGCGGCGCGGCCGAGGCGTTCGGCCAGCTCGGGCAGGAGCGCGTCCTCGACCTCCCCCAGGAACGCCAGCGTGAGGTGCCACCCGGCCCGCTCCGTCCAGCGCAGCCCGTCCGCGCCGGGCAGCGCGTGGAGCGGGACGAGCGCCTCGGCCAGCTCGTCGGCGACGGCCGGGGGCGGCAGCACGGCGGCGAAGAGTCTCATGCCGCCCAGTATCGGACCCGGCCCACCCCTCGGGCCCGGCCCCGACCGGACCGGGTCCGAGGCCGGGTCCGAGGCCGGGTCCGAGGCCGGGCCCGAGGGCGGGTCCGAGGGCGGGTCCGGACCCCGAGGTCCGGCGCGGCCGGCTACGCCGCCGTCGCCAGCCGCTCGCGTCGCGGTACGAAGCGGACCCGCGGGTGGCCGTGGTGCCAGCCGACCGAGAGCCGCAGACCGCCCGCGCGGGCCAGGGCGACGCCGACCGCGACGGCCGCGAGCATGGCGACCGCGCCGCCCGCCGCGAAGCCGATCCGGGGGCCGTAGACGTCGGTGACCCAGCCCACCAGCGGCGCGCCCAGCGGGGTGCCGCCCGTGAAGACCATCATGAACAGGCTCATCACCCGGCCCCGCATCAGCGGGTCCGTCGCCATCTGGACGCTGGAGTTCGCGGTCACGTTGACGGTCAGGCCGAACATGCCGACCGGGACCATCAGCGCCGCGAACACCCAGAACGTCGGCGCGAAGGCGGTGACGATCTCCAGGAAGCCGAACAGGATCGCCGCCCCGACCAGGATCCGCAGCCGGGAGCTGCCCCGCCGGGCCGCGAGCAGCGCCCCCGCGAGGGAGCCGATGGCCATCAGGGTGTTCAGCAGCCCGTAGGTGCCGGCGTCCGCGTGGAAGACCTCGTCGACGAAGGCGGCGAGCCAGATCGGGAAGTTGAAGCCGAAGGTGCCGATGAAGCCCACGAGGACGATCGGCCAGATCAGCTCGGGCCGCCCGGCGACATAGCGCAGCCCTTCACGGAGCTGCCCCTTGCCGCGCGGGGCGCGTTCGACCTTGTGCAGTTCGGCGGGGCGCATCAGCAGCAGACCGGCGATCGGCGCGAGGAAGGACAGCCCGTTGAAGAGGAAGGCGTATCCGCTGCCGACGGCCGTGATCAGCACACCGGCGACGGCGGGGCCGACCAGCCGGGCGGACTGGAAGTTGGCCGAGTTCAGCGAGACGGCGTTGCGGAGCTGCTCGGGGCCGACCATCTCGGAGACGAAGGACTGCCGCGCCGGGTTGTCGACCACGGTCACCAGGCCGAGCAGGAACGCGGTCAGATAGACGTGCCAGACCTGGACGTGTCCGCCGAGGGTCAGCACGGCCAGGGCGAGCCCGGTCAGACCCATGGCCCCCTGGGTGGCGAGGAGCAGCTGCCGCTTGGGCAGCTGGTCCGCGAGCACACCGCCGTAGAGGCCGAAGAGCAGCATGGGGAGGAACTGCAGCGCGATGGTGATGCCGACGGCGGAGGCCGATCCGGTCAGGGTGAGGACCAGCCAGTCCTGGGCGATGCGCTGCATCCAGGTGCCGGTGTTGGAGACCACCTGCCCGAGCGCGAAGAGCCGGTAGTTCCGGATCCTCAGCGAGCTGAACATCGTCTGCTTGGGGGCGGTGGCGCCGGTGGTGGGGGTGTCGTTGTTGTCGTCGGGGTGCGGTGCGGGGGCGGAGTCTGCTCCGGGTCCCGTACTCAAAGGGGTCGCCTCCTCGGCTCGGCGGTTGTGCTGTGGTCGGCGGTCGTGCTGTGGTCCGTTCGCTCGTTCGTTCGTTCGCTCGTTGGTCGTTCTCTGGTGATGGTGCGGGCGGGCCCCGGAGATGGCATCCGCAGCCGGTCGCGGCCCGCGGGAGGTGTCCTAGAGCTGCGCGAGCTTCTCCAGCACGGGAGCGGCCTCGCGCAGCTTGGCCCACTCCTCCTCGTCCAGACCCTCGGCGAGGCCGGTCAGCCAGGCGTTCCGCTTGCGGCGGCTCTCTTCGAGCATGGCCTCGGCCCGCTCGGTCTGGCTGACGACCTTCTGCCGGCGGTCGTCGGGGTGGGGCTCCAGCCTGACCAGCCCCTTCGACTCCAGCAGTGCGACGATCCGGGTCATCGACGGCGGCTGTACGTGCTCCTTGCGCGCCAGCTCGCCGGGGGTCGCGGAGCCGCAGCGGGCGAGGGTGCCGAGGACGGACATCTCCGTCGGGCTCAGCGACTCGTCGACGCGCTGGTGCTTCAGACGGCGGCCCAGCCGCATGACGGCGGACCGCAGGGCGTTCACGGCGGCGACGTCCGCGTCGGTGCCGTGCGACAGATCAGGCATGTTTCTTAGCGTAACTCATTACCCTGACTAAAGACCACCCGGTATGCACCCGCGATTCGGTCACGGTCCGCGCCGATGACTCACCCGAATGAGTGAGATTCGGCCGGAAAGCGACGCACGGACGACCGGCCCCCGGTGACCCTGGCACGCATGGGATCGACAGTGCTCAGCCTGCGGATAGACAGTGAGCTGCTCGACCGGCTCAAACTCCATGCGGCACGACGGCAGATGAGCGTCCAGGACTACGTGGTCCGGACCCTCGTCCGGGACGACTTCGACGAACGCTTCAAGGCGGCCGTCGACGAGACCGAGAAGTTCTACGGGCGGACGCCGACGGCCCCCGACCGGGAGCGGACCGGGACCGGGGGCCGTACGACGGAGCCGGCGGCGGCCGGCGAAGGGGATCAGGTCAGGCCGAGCGCCGGCATCGCGTAGTAGAAGACGAACACCGCCGACACCACGTACATCGCGGCGGGCACCTCGCGCCCGCGTCCGGCGGCCAGGCGCAGCACGGCGAAGGCGATGAAGCCGATGCCGATGCCGTTGGTGATCGAGTAGGTGAACGGCATCATCACCATCGCCAGGAAGGCGGGCACGGCGACCGTCCAGTCCGCCCAGTCGATGTCCCGGACCGACCCGGCGAGGATCAGGAAGCCGACCGCGAGCAGCGCGGGCGTGGCCGCCTGCGAGGGCACCATCGTCGCGAGCGGTGTGAGGAACAGCGCCACCGAGAACAGCAGACCCGTGACGACCGAGGCCAGACCGGTGCGCGCGCCCTCGCCGACACCCGCCGTGGACTCCACGAAGCAGGTGTTGGCGGAGGCGGAACTGGCCCCGCCGGCCGCGACCGCGACGCCGTCGACGATCAGCACCTTGTTGATGCCCGGGAAGTTGCCCTTCTTGTCCATGAGCTTGGCCTCGTCGCCGACGCCGAGGATGGTGCCCATCGCGTCGAAGAAGCAGGACAGCAGCACGGTGAAGACGAAGAGGCAGCCGGTCAGCAGGCCGACCTCCTCGAAGCCGCCGAAGAGGCTGAACTCCAGGAACAGCCCGAAGTCGGGCGAGGCGACGGGGTTGCCGGGCCACTCGGGCGTGGTCAGGCCCCAGCTCGGGACCTCGGCGACCGCGTTGATCACCATGGCGACCACCGTCATCACGACGATGGAGATCAGGATCGCGCCGGGCACCTTGCGGATCAGCAGCGCGAGGGTGAGCAGGGTGCCGAGCGCGAAGACGAGGACCGGCCAGCCGGTGAGGTGGCCCGCGGTGCCGAGCTGGAGGGGGACGGTGGTGTGCGCGGCGTCCGGGATGCGGGAGACGAAGCCCGAGTCCACCAGGCCGATCAGCATGATGAAGAGGCCGATACCGATCGCGATGCCCTTGCGCAGGCTGAGCGGCACCGCGTTCATCACGCGTTCCCGCAGGCCCGTGGCGACCAGCAGCATGACCACGAAACCGGCCAGCACGACCATGCCCATGGCGTCGGCCCAGGACATCCGGGGCGCGAGCTGGAGGGCGACCACCGTGTTCACGCCGAGGCCCGCGGCGAGCGCGATCGGGACGTTGCCGATGACGCCCATCAGGAGGGTGGAGAACGCGGCGGTGAGCACGGTGGCGGTGACGAGCTGCCCGCCGTCCAGCTGGTGCCCGTACATGTCCTTGGCGCTGCCGAGGATGATCGGGTTCAGCACCAGGATGTAGGCCATCGCGAAGAAGGTGGCGAAGCCTCCGCGCACTTCGCGGGCGAGGCTGGAGCCGCGCTCGCTGACGCTGAAGAAACGGTCCAGTCCGCCGGCGGGCTGGACCGGGGGCGGCGGCAGGTCGGGCTGGTCGACCTTGGCGGTGGCCGAGGGGGACATGCGGAACCTCAGTCGTGCGAGGGGACGGGGATGGCACAAAAAAGCGGCTGATCTTGGAGGTTCCCACGACAGGAATCAGTCAGCCGTAATCGGTTTCAGTATGAACATATGAAGGGAAGATCGCTATCTCCGCGCGTAGAGCCTTGTGGCGCAAGGGCACGGGCGGCCCGCGCCGACGGTCGGGGCGGGTCGGCGACCTGCCCCGGAGGCCCCCGGCACCCCCGCCCCACCCCGCCCTACACTGGTCCGCATGGCGAAGTGGACCCCCCGGCACGAGGCACCCGAACCCCTTGAGGGTCCGATCGTCGCCACCATCACCGGCGGCACGATCCTGTGGTTCGTGATGTTCCTCGTCCAGGTCCCCTTCTACGGCTGGTTCGACGACCGCGGCCTGACCTGGTGGGTGTGGACCTGCCTGGCGGGCGGCGGCCTCGGCCTCATCGGCATCTGGTACGTCCGCGGCCGGGACGCGGCGATCAAGCGCGCCCAGGCGGCGCAGGCTTCCGGAGCGGCGTCCTCCGGGCCCGCGGACGCCGGGACCGCCGAGGCCCCCCGCGGCTGACCACCCGCCCCCTCCCCCGGGCCGCCCCGGCGGCCCCTCCCGTCGTCCTCCGGGACGATCCACGTACGACCCCGGTCGGATCCCGCGCCCCCTCGGGGGGTGAGGCGGCCCCGGCCCCCGTACCGTCTGAACCATGACTCAGCGGGCGGACATCGGCACCGACGGACCCGAGCCGGACGGGCACACACCGGTCATCGACGCGGGGGCCGAACTCGACCCCGTGCACCCCCGGGAACCACCGCCCAGCCGCCGCCCGGCCGCGTCCGCGACGGGCCTCACCTCCGCCGAGGTCGCCGAACGGGTCGCCCGCGGCGAGGTCAACGACGTCCCCGTGCGCAGCTCGCGCTCCGCCGTGGACATCGTCCGCGCCAACGTCTTCACCCGCTTCAACGCCATCATCGGCGTCCTCTGGGTGATCATGCTCTTCGTCGCCCCGATCCAGGACAGCCTCTTCGGCTTCGTGATCGTCGCCAACACCGGCATCGGCATCATCCAGGAGCTGCGGGCCAAGAAGACCCTCGACTCCCTCGCCGTCATCGGCGAGGCGAAACCGCGCGTACGGCGGGACGGCGCGGCCCTGTCCGTGTCCACCTCGGAGATCGTCCTCGGCGACGTGGTCGAACTCGGCCCCGGCGACAAGGTCGTCGTCGACGGCGAGATCGTCGAGGCGGACAACCTGGAGATCGACGAGTCCCTGCTGACCGGCGAGGCCGACCCCGTCCTCAAGCGGCCCGGGGACCAGGTGATGTCCGGCTCCTTCGTCGTCGCGGGCGGCGGCGCGTTCACCGCCACCAAGGTCGGCCGGGAGGCGTACGCGGCCCAGCTCGCCGAGGAGGCGTCCCGCTTCACCCTCGTCCACTCCGAGCTGCGCTCCGGCATCTCCACGATCCTCAAGTACGTGACCTGGATGATGGTCCCGACCGCGATCGGGCTCATCATCAGCCAGCTCGTGGTCAAGGACACCGACTTCAAGAACTCCATCGCCCGGACCGTCGGCGGCATCGTCCCGATGATCCCCGAGGGCCTGGTCCTGCTCACCTCCGTCGCCTTCGCGATCGGCGTGATCCGCCTCGGCCGCAAGCAGTGCCTGGTCCAGGAACTCCCCGCGATCGAGGGCCTGGCCCGCGTCGACGTCGTCTGCCTCGACAAGACGGGCACCCTGACCGAGGGCGGCATGGACGTCACCGAGCTGCGCCCCCTCAACGGCACCGACGAGGCGTACGCCCGCCGGGTCCTGGGCGCGCTGGGCGCCTCCGACCCCCGGCCCAACGCCTCCCTCCAGGCGATCGTGGACGCCTACCCGGACGGCGGCGAGTGGCGCGCCACCGCAGCCCTGCCGTTCTCCTCGGCCCGCAAGTACAGCGGCGCGACCCTCGCCGAGGGCCCGGCCGACCGGGACGGACCGGCCACGACCTGGCTGCTCGGCGCACCCGATGTGCTGCTGCCCACCGACGACCCGTCCCTGGCCGAGGTCGACGCCCTCAACCGCGAGGGCCTGCGGGTGCTGCTCCTCGCGCGGGCCGCCCGCCCGCTGGACGCCCCCTCCCCGGCCCAGGGCGCGAAGCCCGCCGCGCTCGTCGTCCTCGAACAGCGGCTGCGCCCCGACGCCTCGGAGACCCTGCGCTACTTCGAGGACCAGAACGTCGCGGCCAAGGTCATCTCCGGTGACAACGCGGTCGCCGTCGGCGCGGTCGCCGCCAAGCTGGGCCTGCCGGGCGCCTCCGCCACCGTCGACGCGCGAAAGCTTCCGGCGGAACGGGAGGCCATGGGCGAGGAGATCGACGCGAACGCGGTCTTCGGCCGGGTCAGCCCGCAGCAGAAGCGCGACATGGTCGGCGCGCTCCAGTCCCGGGGCCACACCGTCGCCATGACGGGCGACGGCGTCAACGACGTCCTCGCGCTGAAGGACGCCGACATCGGCGTCTCCATGGGCTCCGGCTCGGAGGCGACCAAGGCCGTCGCGCAGATCGTCCTCCTCAACAACAGCTTCGCCACCCTCCCCTCGGTGGTGGCGGAGGGCCGCCGGGTGATCGGCAACATCACCCGGGTCGCCACGCTGTTCCTGACCAAGACGGTCTACTCGGTGCTGCTGGCGATCCTGGTGGTCTGCTCACAGGTCGAGTACCCGTTCCTCCCCCGGCACCTGACCCTGCTCTCCACGCTCACCATCGGCGTCCCCGCCTTCTTCCTGGCCCTCGCCCCGAACAAGGAGCGCGCCAAGCCGCACTTCGTCCGCCGCGTGATGCGGTACGCGGTCCCGGCGGGCGTGATCGCGGCGGCGGCGACCTTCGCCACGTACCTGCTCGCCCGCTCGCACTACAGCGGCACGGGCGCGCTGGACGCGGAGACCAGCGCGGCGACGCTCTGCCTGTTCCTGGTCTCCCTGTGGGTCCTGGCGATCGTCGCCCGCCCGTACACCTGGTGGCGGATCGGCCTCGTCGCCACGATGGCCGGCGCGTTCCTGCTGGTCCTCGTCGTGCCGTGGCTCCAGGAGTTCTTCGCGCTGAAGCTCGTCGGCACGGTGATGCCCTGGGCGGCGGTCGCCATCGCCGCGACGGCGGCGGCGGTCCTGGAGATCGCCTGGCGGTGGGTGGGGCGGCGCTTCCCGGCCTGACCTGCGCCACCACGACACCGAGGGCCCCGCCGCACCGGAGTGCGACGGGGCCCTTGGCTGTGGGGCGGGTGGCCTCAGCGGGTGTAGTAGCCGGAGACGTCCGCGATCAGGTCCAGGGACCCGGCGTTGTTGTAGAACGTCACCTTCCCGTCCTTGACGGGGACGACCACCAGGTTGGGGACGGTGACCCCGGCGGCGACGTTCAGGTTGGAGGCGCTGGTGCGCTGCGTACCGGCCGGGTAGACGGACACATAGCTCGACGCGGACGCCTTCGTGGCGGTCACGTTCAACACCACCGCGGTGACGCCGGACGCCGGCACCCCGCCCTTACCGGCCACCTGGAGGGTCACCGTCTTCTGCGCACCGACCTGGGCCTTCGGCACACCCAGACCGCTGCGGGTGTCCATCAGCCGCGTCGGCTGCACCGTCCGGTAGGTGGAGCCCGTGCGCGCCTCGGTGTAGTAGCCGGAGACGTCCGCGATCAGGTCCAGCGACCCGGCGTTGTTGTAGAACGTCACCTTCCCGTCCTTGACGGGGACGACCACCAGGTTGGGCCGGGTCTTGCCCGCCGCCACGTTCAGGTTCGACGCGCTGGTGCGCTGCGTACCGGCCGGGTAGACGGACACATAGCTCGACGCGGACGCCTTCGTGGCGGTCACGTTCAACACCACCGCCGTCACCCCGGACGCCGGCACCCCGCCCTTACCGGCCACCTGGAGGGTCACCGTCTTCTGGGCACCCACCTGCGCCTTCGGCGCACCCAGACCGCTGCGGGTGTCCATCAGCCGGGTCGGCTGCACCGGCTCGAACGTCGAACCACCACTGCCGGAGGTGTAGTAGCCGGAGACGTCCGCGATCAGGTCCAGCGACCCGGCGTTGTTGTAGAACGTCACCTTCCCGTCCTTCACCGGAACCACGACCAGGTTGGGGACCGTGACCCCGGCCGCCACGTTCAGGTTCGACGCGCTGGTGCGCTGCGTGCCCGCCGGATAGACGGACACATACGACGACGCGGACGCCTTCGTCGCCGTCACGTTCAACACCACCGCCGTCACACCCGACGCAGGCACCCCGCCCTTACCGGCGACCTGCAACGTCACGGTCTTCTGCGGACCGACCTGCGCCTTCGGCACGCCAAGACCCGACCGGGTGTCCATCAGCCGCGTCGGCTGCACCGGCTCGAACGTGCCGGTGAGCTGCGGCAGCGGGGCGGTGACTTCAAGCGAGCCAGGGTGCATCTCAATGCCCCGGTGCGAGATCACGCTGACCGTGTAGGTTCCCGGCTGCACGCCCGTCAGGTTCAAGGACGCCTTGAGGGTCCGCCAGTCCGACGACACCGAGGTGACGGTGGCCGCGTGCCTCTTGCCGCCCACCAGGATGTTCACCTCGTCGTTCTTGTGCAGCGCGGTTCCCCGCACGGTGAGTTCGACCGTCGAACCGGAAGGGGCCGACCCCGGGGTCACCGACTCCGCGCGGAAGCGCTCGCCGCCGCACGGCGTACCGCAGACCGCCTCGGCCCGGAAGGGCAGTTCGGAGACCTTGTCCGGCAGGGAGACGACCAGGACACCGGGGTTCGCCGTGCCCGTCGCCGGGCGCGGCACGTTGCACGAGTGAGGCCCGCCGGTCCCCGTCCCACAGCTGTTCTGCGCGGTGCCGACGTAGTACGACACGCCCGCGGGAACGTCGCCGCCCGAGGTGTCCTCGGCCGTCACGTCGAACCAGTCGTGGGCAACCGTGGGCAGCACGGCGCAGACCGCCGTCCGCTCCTCGGTCAGCTTCCCGGTCACGGGCCCGTAGCCGTACGCCACCGAGGCGGCGCGGGGGCATTCCTTCGCGGGGCCGTCGGCGGTGGCGATGCGCCATGCGTCGACCCGGTAGGTGCCCGGCGACTTCAGGCCGGCCGGGACCTGGGTCAGCAGCTGGTAGCTGGTGGAACCCGTGGCCACGCACGACCGGTTGCGGAAGGAGCAGCCGACCGCCTCCCCGTCCGCGCCGAGCGGAAGGAGGTTCACCGTGCCTAGCGCGTCCCGGACGTCGAGGTGCAGCCGGTCCGTGGCGGCGGCCGTGGTCACCCGGTGGCAGCTCAGGTCGCCTGCGGCACCGACGGTGCCCGGCTGCGAGGGCCCGCCCACGGTGGTGGCCGCACTCTGTGTGCACCCCTTGGCCGTCGCGGTGACGTCCCGCCGGGTCAGGGTGTATGTGGCGGGGAGGTCCTGCCCCCGGAAGTCGACGGTGTGGGCCTTGCCCGGCGTGAGCGGGCAGACGGACCAGCCGTCCTTCACCGAGTTGCGCTCGCACTTCAGGTCGCCGGCGGAGTCGGTGACCGCGAAGTTGGCGAAGGTGTTCCCGGAGGTGTTCCGGATCTGGAAGACCTCACCGGCGGAATGGGCGTCCGCCGGAATGGCGAGGCAGTGCGTGAACACACCGTCGCCGGTCGTCAGACGGGTGGCCTTGGACTCGTCGCCGAAGGCGCTCTGCGGCATCACGGCGCAGTGCGCGGGCGGCGGACCGTCCGTGCGCCGCAGGGTGAGGGCGTACGGCCCCGGCTCCTCGCCCTCGTCAGCCGAGAGGAGGACACGGTACGGAGGCGTGCCCGTGAGACGGCAGTCGGACGTGCCCAGCACGTCCGCCCCGCACTGGTAGGCGCCGTTGGCGTCGACGACCTCCGCCGAGACCAGCGGACCGTTGCCCCGCCGGATCTGGAGGGAGTAGCGCGACTCCTCGGTGGTGGGCAGTTCGAGGCAGTCCCACTGCCCCGAGGCGTCCAGCCGTCCGTCGTACCGACCCTCGGGAACCTTCACGCATCCCTCGGTTCCGGTCCGGTCGAGGTAGGCCGTCGCGTACTCGGAGTCGTTCACGCGGTTCGGGTCGCCCACGACCAGCAGGTACGAGCCGGCGGCGGGGAAGGTGCACCAGCCACCGCGGCAGACCTCGTTGGAATCCTTGTCGTAGACGAAGGTCCAGTGCTCTCCGTTGCGGTCGTCGACCGGCTGAACCTGGTAGCGGCCCTCGGCCGGCACCTTCAGGATCCGGCAGCGGACTCCGGCCGAGGGAAAGGCGGGCGGCGCGCCGTAACGGCCGACGGAGACCTCGGGGCACCCCTGCGGGTCGTTCAGGCGGGCGATCTGGAGCCCGTAGCGCACGGGCGTCTCGTCGCTGGAGGCGAAGGACAGCACCCGGTAGGGGCCGTCGCCGGGCAGCGCGCAGCCGGGCCGGTCGAAGTCCCGCGGGCAGATCTGTGCGCCGGTCTCATCGGTGATCCAGTCGGTGACATCGCCGTAGACCTTGGTGCTGGCGTAAGTGACGACGCGTTCGCCGGGCTTCGCGTCGAACCACTGGCAGTCGACCTGGAAGTGCTTCGCGGTGGTGCGTTCCTGCACCGGCTGGTCCCAGGAGGTGCCGATCGGGTCGGCACAGCGCTCGGTCTGGGTCAGCGGGACGACGAAGAAGCGGAAGTCGCTCGTGTCCACGCCGTCGTTGCGGACACGGACGGTGTACTCGCCCGCGGCCGGGACGGCGCAGCGCCCGGCTTGGCTGCTGCTGGCGTAGCAGTCGAGCGGTCCGTCCGGGCCCTCGATCTTGCCCATGACCTCGTTACGGTTGTCCCGCAGCAGGAACAGGTGCTCGCCCGCTTCGGCGCGCATCGTGTAGCACTTCTGCGTGCCGCCGGTGAGCGTGCCGCTCTCGACGGTGTCGCCCGGGTCGCCGAACGGCGCGAGCGTCAGTTCGGCGCACTCCTCGGCGGCAGGTGGTTTCTCGTCGGCGGTGGCCGCCGTGACCGGCAGCAACAGCGAGACGAGCACCGCCAGCAAGGCCGTCAGGGCAGCGGCGACGGTCGTGGTGGCGGATCTTCGGGAACGTGGACGCGTGGTTGCCGGACTCGGCATGGCCCCCCCATGGGCTCTGACAAAATTCACGAGATCATCGCACAGGCGACCGACAGCCCACACACGGGATACCGGCGCGGGATCGCGTGCCGATCCGGGGGCAGTGACATCGGCTCGCCCCCTGCTGCCGAACCCTGGCGCCCAATCCGCTTGCGGCACCCGCCCGCCCCCGACGACGATGCCCGTCATGACGTCATCGATCCGCAGGATCAATCCCGACACCCTCCACGAGACCCCCGGCTACCACCACATCACCATCGTGGAGGCGGGCCGGACGGCCTATCTGGCCGGCCAGTGCCCCCTGGACGTGACCGGGGACCTCATCGGCGAGGGGGACGTGCCCGCGCAGGTCGGCCAGGTGGCCGCCAACGCCCTGACCGCGCTCGCCGAGCTGGGCGCCGGGCCGGAGCATGTCGTGCGGTCCGTGATCTACGTGGTCAGCGACCGGGGCAGCGTCCTCGCCAACGCCTGGCGCATCTTCCGGCAGTCGCCCCTGGCACCCGCGTTCACCACGGCGAGCACGCTGCTGGGCGTGGCCCAACTCGGCTACCCGGGCCAGCTCGTGGAGCTGGACCTCACCGTCGCGCTCCCCGACTGAGGTCCGACCGGCGGCGCCTCCCTCTCCCCCGCACGGCGGAGAGGGTCCGCCGCGTACGACGACGCGGGGGCGGGTGTGGCGCGGCCAGCATGGCCGCATGACGACGACACCGGTCCCGCCCCGTGCCGTGCCCCGCCTCCTGCCCGCCCCCGTATGGGCCCGTCGCGCCGCGCACGCCGTCGCGTGGTGCGCGGTCCCGTCCGGGCTGTGGCGGATCGCGATGGCGGCCGGCGTGCCCGTGGGCTACAGCGACCAGGTGCTGCGCGAGGTCTACGGCATCCCGGGCTGGGGCATCGCGTACGTCGTCGGACTCTCCGTCCTCGCCGAACTCGCCGCGCTGTTCCCGCTGTTGCTGGTGAGCGAACGATGGCGTCCGCTGCGACCCCGCGCCCTGGCCGCAGTGGCCTGGTGCGCCTCGGGGGCGGCGCTGCTGATCGCGGTGTGGCAGCTCGTCGTGCTCCTCACCGTGGAGAGCGACAGCTACCTGTCGGGCACGGCGGCGCACACGGTCTGGGCCCTGGCCTTCGCGCCGCTGTTCACCGTTCCGCCGCTGCTGACGGCGGTGACGTGGTCGTACAGCCGCCGGCACGGGGCCGCGCGCCGGGTGGCGTGCCGTTAGCGTGCGATTCCCCCGCCCCCCGTCCCGACCTCCGCCCAGACGGTCTTGCCCACCGGGTCCCGCTTCTCCGCGCCCCAGCGGTCCGCCAGCGCGTCGATCAGGAGCAGGCCCCGGCCGGACACCTCGTCGTCGGCCGGTGTCGTGGCGGTGACCGGGGGCAGCTCGTCGGACGCGTCCGAGACCTCGACGCGCACCCGTCCGCACCGGCCGTCCGCGCGCACCCGGAGCAGGAAGTCCCTTCCGGACACGTGCCCGTGGCGCACGGCGTTGCCGGCCAGCTCCGCCACCAGCAGGGCGACGGTCGAGGAGAGGTCGGAGTCGGCGGGGTGCCCCCAGTCGGCCAGATGCCGGACGGCGACCCGGCGGGCGAGCCGCGCGCCCCGACGCGTCGAGCCGAACAGCGCGGTGAACTCGGCGACTTGGCTGCCGCCGCCCTGTTCCCGCACGCCCGCCTCCGTGGGCGTCCCCGTGGCCGCCGCCGTGCCCGTCGTGGTCTTCAGCACCGTTCCGCCCGTCCCGTTCTGTTCGGTCTCTCACTCCCGGACACCACCCGCAGGTGTGCGGATGGTGACGTTCCGTGTTCAAGAGTGGTCCGGCGGCCCTACGCTCGGAAGGGCGGACTGCCTTACATCGCGAGCGGTAAGGAACGGAAGTGAGCCCATGGCCAAAGCAATTGAGCCCGAGGAGTCCATGGCGGCCCTCTTCGGCGCGCAGGTCCGCCGCCTGCGCATGGCGGCCGGGCTGACCCAGGCGGAACTGGGCGTGCTGGTCCACGTGGTCAGCACCCGCATCACCCAGATCGAGCGCGCGTCCGGCGCGAAGCCGACGCTGGAGCTGGCCCGCGCCCTGGACGCGGCGCTGGGCGCGGACGGCCTCCTGATCGACCTCTGGCCGCATGTCCACCGGGAGTCCTTCCCGGACTGGTCGCGGACGTTCATGGCGCACGCCGCCAAGGCGACGGCGATTCGGGAATACACCGCCCACGTCGTGCCCGGCCTCCTCCAGACCGAGGAGTACGCGCACACCCTGCTGGGGGTGGACCCCGCACTCAAGGACGAAGTCCAATTGCGGGAACGCTTGACCGCCCGACTGGAGCGCCAAGAGCGGCTTTCCGCCCCGGATCGGCCAGAGCTTCTGGTGATCCTCGACGAGTCGGTGCTGCGGCGGCCAATCGGCGAGCCGGAGGTGATGCGAGCGCAGCTGACCCGTCTGCTGCGCGAAGCCGCCGAACCGCACATCACGGTCCTGGTTCTCCCCTTCGACCACGGCGCGCACGGCATGCTCGGCGGGTCGCTGACCCTCCTGACGTTACCGAACGGCTCTGAAGTCGCCTACACGGAAGGCGCGTACGAAGGTCAGCTTTTCGAGGAAAACGAAGACGTCAAACGCTTCGCACTGACCTACGATCGGCTCCGGGAGGCCGCTCTGCCACCACGCAGGTCCCTCAGCCTGATCCAAACCGCCTTGGAGGACGATTACCGTGACCTCGCTCTCCCTTCCCGGTCCGCGCGACGCCTCCTGGCGAAAGAGTAGTTACAGCAACCAGGCGGGCGGCAACTGCGTCGAGGTCGCGGACGGCATCCCCGGCCACGTCCCGGTCCGTGACAGCAAGAACCCGCACGGCCCGGCCCTCACCTTCGCCGACACCGCGTGGGCGGACTTCGTCACCACCCTCAAGCCCCCGCACCGGGGCTGACCCGGCCGGGGCCCGGCGGCCACGGGGCCGGTTGGCCGGTGGGCGTCATGGCCCCTCCGGGGCCGGTTCGCCAGGGGGCGGTGGGGCACGGGATTCCCCAAAGGACCCGAGCCTGCACGGGCACACATACGCCCTCGACGCGATCGTGACCGCCACGGCCCTCGCCTCGCCCCCGCCGGTGACCGTCCTCACCTCGGACACCGAGGATCTGACGCTACTGAGCGAGGGCCGCGTCCGCGTGATCGCGGTCTGAGACCGCTCCATGGGTGCGCTTGCCGCCCCCCGACCCGATGGTTACAGTTATTTCAGACAGCTGGTGATCGAACGGCTGCTGCTGACCGGCGAACGGAGGCGGACCATGACCCGGACGAGCGTCCTTGCCCAGGCCGAGAAGGTCGAACCGGACCCCTCGCACAACCCCGCCCTCGCCGCTGCCGCCCGGTTGGCGGCGGAAGCTCCGGAACAGGTCGAGCTGCTGGTCCGCGCACCGGACGGCCGTGAGCAGGCCCTGCCGTGGGAGCTGGTGCGCGTACTCCTCGCGTCGGCCGGTCAACTCGCTCAGGGGCATGCGGTAACGGTTCTGGCGTCCGAGGCACTGCTCTCACCGGCCGAGGCCGCTCAACTTCTGGGACTGTCCCGCCCGTTCGTCGTCCGGCTGCTGGACGCCGGAGACATCGCCTCGGAGCACCTGCCCGGCAGCAGTCACCGCGTCGTACGGCTGGCGGACGTGCTGGCTTTCCAGGAGCAGCGGGAGCGTCGCAGGGAGGGCAGGCGGCGGATCGCCGACCTCTTGGACGAGCCCGAACCCACTGATTGACCAAGTCCGTTCGGGCTGCCCCGAGCGCAGGGAGGGAAAAACGTGGCGGCGCGTGTCTTAGTCGACACCAATGTGCTGTTCCCGTTCTCCGTCATGGATGTCGTGCTGGCCCTCACGGAGGACTCCGTCCACGAGATCGTGTGGTCCGAACGGCTCCTCGACGAGTGGGAGCGGGTCATCGTCCGGGAGGGCAGACGGTCGGCGGAGTCGGCTGCTTCCGTCACACGGGCCGTCCGGTGCTTCTTCGCCGACTGCGAGATCACGACGTCCGCCTACGCACACCTGGTGGACAGCATGCCGGGCGCCGATCCCGACGACCGGCACCACGCCGCCGCTGCCGTGGCCGCCGGGGCGCATGCGCTGGTCACCTGGAACCTCAGCGACTTCCCCGCGCAGGAGTTGGCCGCGCACGGTGTCCGCGTGCTCGACCCGGATGCGTATCTGTGCGAGCTCTACGGCGAGTTCCCGGACGAAGTGGCGGGCACGGTGGTCCGGCTCGCCGCTGAGAAGCGCCGTCCGCCGACCAGCCTCACGGATGCCCTCGCGAGGCTCGCGAAGGCCGGAGTTCCCCGCTTCGCCGACCTGGTGATCCGGCACATCGAGCACATCGAATACCGGCCCCGGTGACGGTTCCCGTCAACTACCTTCCCTCTGGCGCGTCTCGCCCGCACCGCCACCCCCGCCCCGCCCCGCCCCGCGGAGGAATCATCGACGTCCAGAGCCAGGAGCGCCCCGCGCGCCCCGCGCCCTCCGTGCCCGTGGGAGCGGCGGGGCCTGACACGGCGTCGGCGGGGTGGTGGCGGGTCGGGGCCGTGGTGGGGCCCGTGGGGGTGGCGGTCGGGCTCGGGTGGTGGGGGCTGGGGCGGCAGGGGGCGATGTGGCGGGACGAGTCCGTCACGTATCAGGTGGCGCACCGGAGTCTGCCGGAGATCGTGGAGCTGCTGAAGCACGCGGACGCCGTGCACGGGCTCCACTACCTGCTGATGCACGCGCTGTTCGGCGTCTGGGAGGGCGGGCTGATCGCCCTGCGGCTGCCCTCGGTGGTCGCGACCGCCGTCGCCGCCGGGCTCGTCGCGGCGATCGCGCTGCGGCTGACCTCGCGGCCCGCCGCCGGGCTGGCGAGCGGGGTCGTGTTCGCGGTGCTCCCCGAGGTGCAGATGTACGCCCAGGAAGGGCGTTCGTACGCGATGGTGTGCGCGCTCGTCGCCCTCGCCAGCTACGTCTTCGTGCGCATCCGGCTCGACGGCCCCACGGCCCGGCGCTGGGTGCTCTACGGGCTCGCCGTCGCCGCCGCGTCGCTGCTGCACGAGTTCGCGGTGCTGGTGCTCCTCGCGCACGGGATCACCTGGTACCGCGCCCCGGGCCCCGGGCGGCGGCCGCGCGGCTTCGGCCTCGTCGCGGTGGCGGTCGTGGTCGTGCTGCTGCCGCTGGTGGTGCTGAGCGCCCGGCAGTCGGCGCAGGTGTCGTGGATCAGCGGTCCGGCGCTCCGCGAGTGGGCCGAGATCGCCGGGGTCGCCGTCCTGGTGGCGGTCTGCGGCCGGTACCTGTCCCGGCCGCCGGAGCGACGCGAGGCGGACGTCCCCCGGCTGGCCCTGCCGCTCGCCCTCGCGCCGACCGCCGCCCTGCTCGCCGCCGCCGTCCACGAGCCCCTGTATGTGGACCGGTACGTCCTCTACACGAACATCGGCGTGGCGCTGCTGACGGGGACCGCCGCCGTCCGGCTCCTCGGCCGCCGCCCACGGGGCGTCCGGGCGGCCGTCGCGGGCGGCGCGGCGGTGGTCGCGGTCCTCGCGCTGCTGCCCGTCAGCGTGCAGATGCGGACGCCGGACAGCCGCAAGGACGACGTCACCGCCCTCGCGCACGAGGTCGGGCGGCTGGCCCGGCCCGGTGACGCGGTGCTGTTCGCGCCCGCGCGCCGCCGCGAGTGGCTGCTCTCGTACCCGGCCGAGTACGCCGGGCTGCACGACCTCGCCCTCCGGGAGTCGCCGCGCGCCTCCGGCACCCTCCAGGGCACGGAACGCCCCGCCGCCGAGATCGCGCGCCTGCTGGCGGGGGCGGACCGGGTCGTCGTCCTCAGCGACCCGCCGGGCCAGCCCCTGGACGACACCCCGGGCGAGATCGCCAAGAGGCATGTGCTGGAACGGGAGTTCACCGTCTGCGGGCGGACCGACGCGAAGGGCGGCCGGGTCACCCTGTACGCCCGCGCGGAGTGCCCCGGCACCGCGTCCGGAGCGCCCGCTCCCTGAGCCGCCGGACACCTCCTGGGCAGGTCCCGGCCGCCGGTCACGTGTCGAACCAGCGGTCCCGTTCCAGTTCGGCCGTGCGGGAGGCGTCCTCCAGGAGGGCGGCGACCTCGAAGCGGCGGGGCCACTGGCCGGCGGCCCAGGCGAGGCCGGCGGCGACGCCCTCGAAGGTGGCGGCGTGGATGGTGCCGTCCGGGGTGCGGCGCCAGTCCAACTCGACCCCGTCCGCGAGCAGTTCGTCGTGTTCGACGTAGGTCGCGGGGGTGGCCGGGCCCAGCAGGGTGCGGACCGAGGCCGGGACCTCGTGCTCCTCGCCCTCGGTGGTCACCTCCGCCGTGACCGCCTCGCTCAGGCGCCGGACCTGGAACAGCTCCGCCAGGTCCGCCGCGCGGGACGGGGCGACCGGGAGGAGGGGCAGGCCGGTGGCGAGGGGCAGCAGGTCGGGGGTGTCGGCCACCACCGCGTCGGCCGCGTCGACCACGACCGGTTCGCCGTCGACGACCGCGCGCAGCTCGTCGGGGAGGGTCACCTGCTCCGGGTCCAGCTCGGCCAGGGCCGTGTAGAGGGCGTGGAGCTGGGCGGCGCGGACCGGGCGGTCCGGGTCGGCCAGCCGGGAGAGGAGTTCCGCCGCGCCGCCGGGCTCGTCCAGCAGGGCCGCGGCCGAGGTGCGCACCCCGAGGGCGTGCAGGACCTGGGCGTCCTCGAAGCCGGTGGTGTCGGCCGCCTCGTACAGTCCCTCCAGCAGCGGGTCCGCGCCCGCCGCGCGCAGACCGGCCGGGCGGCGGCCGTCCAGGACGGGGTGGTCGCGCAGCCACCAGGCGGTGTACGGGCGGACGGTCTCGGTGGTGCCGTCCGGGAGGAGGACGCGCACGGGCTGGGTCAGCGCGTCCCGCAGCGGCGGCCGGGACAGCAGGGCGAGGGCCTGCGGCCAGCGGTCGTCGTCCACGAGGTCCAGGTCGCGGACGGCGACGATCTCGGTGGCGACCGGCGGGAGCGGGCTCTCGGGCAGCCGGTCGAGCACGTCCTCGCACCAGACGTCGACGGCGTCCAGCAGCCCGGCGTCGTCCGGTTCGGCGAAGTCGCCCTCACGGGGCTCCAGTTCGTCCGGGTCGAGGACCACGTCGGTGGCGCGGACGAGGGCGAAGCCGGCGAGCACCCCGCAGGCGGCGAGGGGCTGTTCGCCCCAGCGCTCGGCCAGTTCGGCGTCGCAGAGGGCGAGTTCGTCCTCCCGCATCACGGCGGCGAACGCGCTGCCGGGCAGCACCAGTTCACCGGCCGGGGCGAGTTCGCCGTCCTCGTCGGGGAGGGCGAGGGCGCCGAGCCAGGGCTCGTCGCCGGGCTCCAGCTCCGCGTCCCGGACGAGCGCGAGGACCGTCTCCGCCAGCTCCTCCGCGTCCAGGGTGTCCGCGTCCTCGTCCCAGATCTCGCCCTCGTCCAGCGACGCGGCGACGGCGGCCCGGACCTGGGGGGTCGTCAGGACGGCGCGGGGCGTGGCGGGGAGGGCGCCGAGCTTCTCCAGGAGGGGGTGGGCGGCGTCGGGGTGGACGACCTTCAGGCCGAGACGGGCCAGGTCGGCCGGGGTGTCGGCGAGGGGCAGCAGGGTCTGGCGCGGGCCGATGGTGGTGCGGCCGTCGGCGAGCGGGACGGGCAGACCGGTCAGGCGGTCCGGGTCGGTGCCCGCGAGGCTGTCGTACAGCCTGCGCCACCAGTCGGGGGCGCGCTCAAGACCGGCGAGCCGGTCGATCGCCTCCGTCAGCGGGACGCGGGCCACGCCGAGGGTGCGCAGCTCGACGCGGCGCTCCAGACCGGCGGGCAGCAGGCTCGGCAGCACCTCGGCGAGCACCCGCACGGTCTCGGCGCCCGCGCCCTCCAGGACCTCCGCCTCGATGGGGCGCAGCGCGGGCGGGGCGTCACGGCCGGGGAGACCGGCGGTGTCCGGGTCGGGGTCGGCCGGCGGGGTCGCGGGGAGGGCGGGCTCCAGGAACGCGGTGCGCGGGAGCCGGTCCAGGATCGCGGCGCGCAGCGCGCCGTCGAGCGCGCCCTTGCCGAGCGGGCCGGGCACCAGGTCGATCGTGCCGGTCGTCACCGGCCGCCAGCCGGCGAGGAGTTCGGTGTACGCGTCGGCCGCGCGCGCCACGAGGAAGTCGGTCAGCGGACCGGGCGCGGGGTGCCTGCGGGTCGGGTCCAGCGGCAGGCTGGCGATCAACAGGGCGGGCACGCCCAGGGGTTCGTCGGTGGGCGTGGGCGCGTGGACGACGGGCGCGGTGTCGGGACGGGCGGGCGCGCCGTCCGCGTCGACGGGCACGGCCCAGGTGACGGACCAGTGCGGACGCAGGCGTTCCTCGACGGGCCGGTCCGCGAGGAGGGCGGGCTCGACGGGCCCGCCGCGGTGGACGACGCGCCAGCGGCGGGCGTCGGCGCGGGCGCTGTCCTCGATACGGACGTACGGACCGCCGTGGTCCCCGTCCGGGGTGCGCCGGTCGTCGGGGACGCGGCGGATCTCGCGGACGCCGTCGGGGGTCTCGACGACGACCTCGGCGAGACCGGGGAGGGTGAGCAGCAGCGCGTCGTCGATCCCGGCGAGCAGGCGCTCGACGAGGTCGACGGCGGCGCCGTCGCGCAGCGGCAGCACCACGACGGTGTCGTAGCCCTCGGGCGCGGAGCCCTCGGCGGGCAGCGGGAGGCGCAGCAGGGGGACGTGACCGTCGCGGCGGCGCAGTTCGTCGCCGAGGCCGGGGCTGGCCCGGGCCGTCTGCCAGGCCAGTTCCCGGGCCTCGGGCAGCGACCAGCGGACACCGCCGTGGCGGCCGACGAGGGCGGGTTCGTCGCTGACGGCGAGGACGGCGGCGAAGCCGACGCCGAAGCGGCCGACGGCGGTCGTGGCGTCGGCGGCCTCGCGTTTGGCGCTGGCGCGCAGGGTGCTGAGGGATTCGACGCCGGTGGCGTCGAGGGGCGCGCCGGTGTTGGCGGCGGCGAGGACGGTGGGGTCGTCGCCGCTGCCGGGGCGGAGGGTGAGGCGGAGGCGGCCGGGGACGCGGGCGCGGGCGGCGGCGTCGGCGGCGTTCTGGGCGAGTTCGACGACGAGGCGGTCGCGGTAGCCGCCGAGGGCGAGGTCCTCCTCGGCGTTGGCGTCCTCGCGGAAGCGGGCGGGGCTCGCGCCCCAGGAGTCGAGCACCCCGCGCCGCAGCCGCGCCGTTCCGAACGGGTCGGCCCCTTCGGTGGTGTGGACGCTCACGCTGCGACTCCGCTCTGCTGTGCGTTTCGGCTGGGCCGGGTGGGGCGGGGTGTGCCTGTGGCGAAGGTACCGCGTCCTGGTGACGCCGCGCCCCGCCGCCCACCCTTTCCGCCCCGCGGGCCCGGGCCCGCGCCTCGGCCCCGGCCAAGCCGGGCTACCCGGCTTCCCGGACCGGGCCAAGGCCGACTGCTCAGCCCCGCCGGCGATTGAGGCGGGAACCGGGCCTGCGGGCCGGTGGACGCGGCACGGCCTACGGCCGTGTCCTCAAACGCCGGACGGGCTGAAAAGCACGTGCTCGACCGCAGCCCGCACGCACGGAAAACCCACCCCCCCCCCCCCCCCCCCCCCCCCCCCCTTTAGGGGGGGACCCGCAACGGGGTAATCACCCCCCCCACCCCCCCCCCCCGGGCACCCCCCGCCCCGGCCGGCGGGGGCGCGC